>NVRO01000003.1 GCA_002400895.1 Planctomycetota bacterium | reverse complement strand
GCGCAGGCGTTCGTGATATGTCGTTCCACAAGGCGGAGGGGCTATCCGAGAAGGATATTGTCCCCATGCAGAACCCCGACACCGTGATCCTGGAGGGGGCAATCCAGAAGCTGGTTCGCTTCTCCGAGCGACGGCCGGAGGCTGGCATGTCGAGCAAAGACATGGCCGAGGTCAACCAGTTGGCGCAAGCGGATGGTGTCCCAATCACTCAGCTTCCGTGCGGAGTCGAGCTTTGAAATCCGCTCCAACCAGTTGCCGTATCCGGTCGCCTGCAATTCCTGGCGTACGCTGTCTGCAACTTTTCTCCTTTGTTGGTGGGAAGTGTGGTTGGTGTCCAACTCGAAAGCAGTTGCCAGAAAGGAACTACCGACGTGAAATGCTGCGGCGCTGTCGCCAGGATGGTCGGCAAGGTGGAGCAATGCGATTACCGCCAGTACCGCGCGTGAATCGGTGAGTGGGTTGCCGCCCTCGCCACTGGCGGAGAGGCCGCGCTCCTGCAGCAATTTCAACATTCGCGGGATGTGCAGGTTGCCACGCAGCAGGATGCCGATGCTGGCATTTCCATTTTCCTGGTTGAGTTCCCCGGCGCGGTTTGCCGCCATTTCCAGGGACATCGAAATATATTTTTTTGCCGACCCCGGCTCCGAGGTCTGGCGGAGTACGAACATTCCCGGGAGTTCGGTGTTGGCGGCCTCATGCGGCTCATAATCACGCGCCCACTCGTGCGCCGATTCGATTACTCTTTCGTCGGCTTCGCTCAGGGCTTCATTGTGGCCGAGGTCCGCGAAGGTTTTATTGACCGCTTCAAGTACTACCGAGGAGGAGCGGTAGGACTTGGAGATGGAATCCTGCTGCAAGTTGAAACTCTCCGCAAACTCACTCAGCAGGCGTGGTTCACCCTGACGCCAGCCATAAATCGATTGCTTGATGTCGCCGACGCAGAAGATGGAGCGTTGTGCACCCTTGGCGCTTACCACCCGATTGATGAGAGGTTCCAGCACTTGCCATTGCAGCACACTGGTGTCCTGGAATTCATCCAATAGCAGGTGGTTGACCTTGCGGCTGAGACGAAATGAGGTGCCTTCGGTATCTGCCAATTGTTTGCTGCGCGCCAATGCCAGGGGGAAGTCCTCGAAGCGGAATGCCCCGCGCGCATTCTTGAGCTGACGGTAAGTCTGCTCGAAGTTCTCGAGGAATTCGTGCAATGCCAGATTGCGACGGCGAATGTCCCGCACCAGGCAATATTGAGCATGGGTGATAATTCCTTTTAACAATTCAATCCATTCAGCCGGCAGTGGTGTCCCACCGTAGGTGTTGTTGCCGGAAATTACACTCCTTGTAATTGTTTCTCCGAGAAATGATTTCCAGTTCTCGGCTTCAATCTCACCAATCAGAGTCCTGCGCATGGTGGGGTCCCGGGCCGTGAGTTTCCCGGCTTTGGTGAGGATGGGGGGAAGTTCTTCGACTTGTGTCGGCAACCCGGCCAATGCAGATGCGGGAAGTTCTGAACCGAGTGGTTTGATTTCATCCCAAGCGGAAAACTGGCTGTCGCGTAGCGTTTCCAAACCTTCACCTACCAGGTCGAGTGAAGCCTGATGCACCGACCTTCTCGGTGCCCCCAGCGACATTTCGTCGAGCAAGGTCAGCAAGGCCTTGCGCTCGGTTCGGGTGAACATCACCGACAGTGCTTCCGCCCGCAGGCGTTTGTCATCATCTTCTTCAACGATGTTCCAGCCGGGCGGCATTCCGAGTTCCAGGGCGAAAACTTTCGCGGACTCGACGAAGAAGGAGTCGAGGGTGCGGACGTTGAAGGTGTCGAGTTGGCGAATCAGGTTGCCCAACAACAAGTAGCAGGATGCGGAGTTGACGCGGTCTGCACCCAAACCGGTGGCGGTGCGCAATTCCTCGAGTTCCTTTTTGTCCTCGCAAGCCCTTGCCAGCCAGCCAAGCACCCGATCCAGAATCTCACCGGCGGCCTTGCGGGTAAATGTGGTGGCGAGGATTTCTGCTGGTGCGACCCCGTCGAATAACAAAGCGAGGAAGCGTCCGGCCAATTTGAAAGTCTTGCCGGTGCCTGCGGAGGCAAGGATTACATCGGGGTTGCTGCTCATCGCGCCGCTGACTCCACCTCAAGGTCGGAGTTGCCATCGTTTTCTTCCATCAATCCCTGGCCGGCGACTGCCGCCAAGATCGGGTCATTGATTTGCTCTGCTCCGGAGGCGAAAACCCAATTCCCGTCTTCGTCCACCCCACTGCGAATTGCACGGATGATTTCAGCGGCCTGGTGGTCGGCCTCTTCCCAGGCGTCGGCATCCTCGATTTCAACCTGAACCAGACCACCTTCGGCGCCGGTGCGCGGCAGGCTCCAATAGGCCACCTCGGGCTGTTCACCATATCCACCCAGTTTTTTGGCAATGCGTCGATAGAGTGGCATTTGCAAGTCCGACCAGGTGTTATTCCTGGATGAATATGGCTTCTTGTGCGGATTGTCACCGGTCTTGTAATCGATTATCTGGTATTTTTTACTTTCGATGTGTTGGTCGATGCGGTCAATCTTGGCGCGCAGTTTTATTTTCTCTTCTTCAAAAACAAGTTCCACTCCTCCGTCCGGGGTGGGGGTCTCGGCTGCAACAATGCGCCAACCGGCATCAACTCGCGCCGCCTGTTGGCCGGCGAATGTGCGCAAGCGCGAGCGAACCTGTTCGATTTGCAATAGAACTGCCGGCAAGGGGTCATTGCCGAAGTACTGCTTGCAACGCTGTTCCAGAACATGATTCAATTCCTTGAGGATGACTTCCGGGTGGTTACATTCCCGCAACTCCAGGTTAAGACCAAAGTCTTCAAGGACCTTGTGGATGAGGTTGCCAAAAACAAGCCCGTTCATTTCCCGCTCGCGGTCGTCAATGCTTTTGAGATTCAGCGTTCTCGTCAGGTAATATTCATAAGGGGAGCGCATGAAGGCGTAAAAGTCGGTCACCCGCATTGATTCGAGTTCAACCTGGTGGTCTCGACGTGGCAGTGGGACCGGGGCAGTGTCCGGGCTCGCCTCCCCGGAGCCCGAAGTTTCACCACCTGCGAGGAAGCGACGCATGCGGGCGGCCACGGTTTCCGGTGCACACTGGAACAACAAACGGCTCGGTCTGAACGGGTCACCCTCGGCCGAAGTCCGTCCACAAATCAGGTGGAGGCTGCGATTACCGCCGTTGATGGCGCGCAGGGCGTAGGCATCGCGCGCAAATCGAGCGCGATTGTCGGCCATGCCCAGGCGTTGCCGCAACACATCCGGCAGGAACGGATCGGCATGTACCGATTCCGGTGCCTTGCCTTCATTGAAGCCGCAAACAATCGCTGCTTTGGCGGAATCCAGTCGTAACTCCAACCAGCCGACCAGCTCGATAAAGGCATCGTCGTTGGTCTCCGGCAGAGTCTCATCCGCTGTTTCTCTCAGTAGCAGGCGAATGGTTCCGGCAAGTGGCTGCTTCAACACCGACATCAGTCCGGCCGGAACCGAGTTCAATTGATGAATGGCATCGCTCAACTTGCGCAAAGCGCCGACGGTCTCGGCTTCGGCAGGGTTGTCCTCATTGAGTTCTCGATTGCCCCACGCGGCTTCCAGCAATCTTTGAATGCTCGCCAACCATTCCTCCGGCGGGCGGGCTTGTGCACAATGATTGCGGTCTCCGCCGAGTAATTGTTCGAGCTTGGTTCTTAACCGCTCCAGTAAGACCACTTTTTTCGCTTCGCCCAACAGCTTCTTGCCGAAAGTATTGGGCAAGTGTTTCTGATGGTAATCGTCAAGCTCGGCAGCGGCTCCCAAGGTCCCGAGGGCTTCACCCAACTCGAAATGTCGGGCGATAATTGCCAGTTCGTGAGCGCTACGCTGGTCCACCCAATTGGCCAGTGCTTCCAGCAACTTCCAGGGGGAGGAAGTCCTGAGCGCCTTGCCGGCAGCGTTGTGGGTGGGAACACCTTGGTGGTGCAGCGCACGTTCCAGATAGGGGATAACCTCATCGTCAAGAACTGCGACGGTGATTTCCTGGGCGGCAAGTTTTCCGTTGAAGCTGGCAATCTGGCGAACACAAGCTTCAGCTTGGTCCTGGGGTTGATTGGCAACGCTCCAGGTTTCTTCTGCCAACGGAAGTTCAAGGTCTTCGCCGGACCACGCATCGATATCGACGCAGCCAAACTGGTCGAAAAGATGGGCGCAATCTTCAGGGGCGAACACCAGGGAATGAACTTTGTCACCGATAGCTTCCAGAGTGCGACGTTGCAGTTGGTTGATGTCGGTTATTCCCAGCAGCCAAATTTCACGATTGCTGGCGACGCGCCCGGCATTAATGGCGGCACGGCGCGCTTCGTGGGGGTCGCATTGACCAAGCTCCTCGAGCTTGGCGCGATAACCTTGCTGGATTTTTCCCAGCACCTTCCAGCGCCTGGTTTCAGTTCCTCCCGGCAGGTCGCCAGCCAGGATAACGTCGGCGAAATCGAGCATTTCGGCGGCGAGATTCCCATGCAGGGTGCGCAATAATTGAGCCAGGTTGAGCCAGCCATTGAGGTCGTCAGCAGCGGGAGGGTTGGCTGCCAAGAGCTGCAAATCACTTTTGGAAAGCTGCTGCAGGGAATCAACCCAAGCCAGCATGCGGGTCAGATCGCTGGCGCGAGGCAGCTCGACATCGACTATCTGGTCACTTAATTGTCCCAGTGACACCAGTTCGGCCTGGCCGCCGGTGGGTGCCAGGCGCGCCAGCCTTTCTTCGAGACCACGAACTGCACGGCGACCAGGCAAGGCAATAGTAAGTTGATGCAGATGCTCGCCGTGATTCTCAACCAGCCAGGCGGCTGCGGTGTCCAGATGCTGTTTGTCCCAGCCAAGGAATATGGGAGCAGAAATCACGTCACCTATTCAAAGGCTGCGGGCCTCAAGAGTCCAGCCTAAAACATATCCGGCATGCCTGGTGCCGGACCGGCGAACAAAGAAGTTGCCTCCGCCAGGGCGTCGGCATCCGCAGCAGCGTGGTTGGCGCCGCTGAGGAGCCCCGACATTTCCAGCTCTTCGGCGGAGTGACGGCCACTATAGAGCGGAGCCAGACCATTGATTCCCATGCACAAACAACCGTCTCCACCAGCCTTGACGGTGGCTTGGCCGCTGCTGACGGCAAGGACGAAACGCCCATTGTTGCTTTCAATCAGGTCATCGCTGATATCCAGATGCACCTCACCGTTCAGGGTTGGCGACCAGCCGCGGGAACTGAGCGCAGATTCAAGGTTGACAATCCGCAGCATCCAATCTTCTTCCCAAACCAGGCTGAAACCGCGCTCGGGCAGCATGTTGAGCAGGGGGTCGCTCGGACCGCAATGCCAACTTACTTCGCCGCCCATCGAATAGAGCGAGCGTAGGAATCCGCCAAGACCACCCCAGCCGCGTGGAGTGCAGGCGCCGATGTCGTGCAAGGTGTATGCAACGCCCAGGTCATTACCGTGACGCTCAGCTGAATAGACCAGATAGCCTTCGACTTGCTGGTCGTCATTGACCAGCACCCATCCCTCGACCTCCTTGTTTCGCTGACGGTAAATCCGCTGCCATAAGACATTGTTGCGGTCGAGCATGCCGGCGCAGGCCTGCGCCCGTTTGGTGTAACACTCAGCCACGATGGGGTGGTCTTCCTCCTTCATTCTGCGCAAGTGCAAGCCCTCGTAATTCTTGGAGCGAGGAAAAAGATTGAGTGGTGCTTCAGCCTTGAACCATCCGCCTGCGAATTCGTATCCGACCGAGCGGTAGAGGGGAAAGGTGGCCGCATAGAGAGCCGACAGCGGGACCCCGTCAGCATGAGCTTCGCGGATTGTTGCACGCATCATCTCGCGACATACTCCGCGACTACGGAATTCCGGTGCTGTTCCTACACCTTGAATCCCAACGGCTGGCACACTCCTGCCGCCAAACCACATTCCCATCCGAATCAGAACCAATGCCGCGGCCGGTTGCCGGTCAATCAGCGCTACTCGAATATTTTCAAGACCGACCCGTTCATGCCAATCGGATACTTCTTCAACTTTGCAGGTAAACGAAGTAGCCAACATCTTCCCCACTGCCTCCGTGTCGGTGTCGAGAATGGGGCGATATTCGATTCCACTCATGGAATCGTTCAGCCGGCAACCGGTTTGGTGCTGCGCATCTGTTGCATTGCAGCTGGCATGTCATCTGCGCTGAACAGAAAAGTACCAGCGACCAGGACGTTGGCGCCGGCGCTGAGGCAATCAGCAGCGTTATCGCCATTGATGCCGCCATCCATCTGGATATCACCGGTGTATCCCCATTCGCGCAGTTGTTCGACCTTACTCAACACCTCGGGCAAGAATGATTGCCCGCCGAACCCGGCGTGCACCGACATTATCAGTACCATGTCAATTTCGTCGAGGTAATCACGCATGGCTTCAACCCCGCAGGGTGGATTGACCGCCACTCCGGTAATGCAACCGGTGGCCTTGTAAGTGCGAAGGGTATTTTCAAAACAGTCCGCCGCCGCTTCGTAATGAAAGGTGAGCACGTCGGCCCCAGCTTCGGCGTAACGCTCAGCCCATTCACCCGGATTGTCAATCATCAGGTGTACATCAAGAGGGATGTCTACAACTTTTTTTATGCTACTGACCACTGGAAGTCCGATGCTCAAGTTGGGGACGAAATGACCGTCCATCACATCGACATGATGCCAGTCTGCGCCGGCGGCCTCGGCACGTGCCAATTCGCTTGCCAGGCAGGTAAAGTCGCACGCCAGGAGTGAGGGGGAGATACGTGTTGGCAGGCTCACCGGGACAGGATAGCGCAGCGGGAGGGCGTTATGCTGGTTCCATGTCATCACCTTTCGCGACCTTTCTGGAGTGGTTAAGTCAGTGTTACGAGCAGTCACCCATCGGGACTGTGTTAATCGGATTGGTGGCGATTGCATCAGGCATTGCCCTGCTCCGCAAGGCATTGAAGATTGCGGTCGCACTAATTGTGCTGGCGGTACTTGCGATTGCCGCATCTGTGGCTGTTCAGGGTGCAGAAGAAACCCAGGAAGACCTGGAACAGGCAGCAGAACGGATCTCGGAAGAGATGATGGAATCGGAACAAATCCCCGGCYTCGACCGCTAGTGGTTTTTCCGTTTTTGCGCTAGGTATCCACCATAAACCATCCGGMAWAGCCCCTCCCTTGATGCAACGATTTGTTCCCCTRTTSGCTTTCTTGAGCCTGATTGTTCCTGCTWATGCACAGGCCTTRGGGACTCATTTTATTGAGGCCGAAAGACTGGCCGATGGTCGCACCMTMATGGTYGATGCAGGTGAYAAAAGCGCAGTGCTCGGCGCGATTTTGATGGTAGATGCTGACGGCACTCTTCACCACAGCTGGCAACGTGCATTTCATTATCCTCATTCAGCTGAGTTCGTGAATGAATCGGATATCCTGGTTACGGACACCAAGCATGACCGAGTATTGGTTATTGCCCCGGATGGCACAATGCTGTGGAACAGCCGTTTCGTAGAGCCTTTCTCCGATGGCAGCGTTCTGGATTATCCGAACGATGCGACCTTGCTTGCAAATGGCAACCTGTTGATTTCAGACATGAACAATCATCGTGTTCTGGAACTTGGCCTGGGAGGAAAGGTCCATTGGCAATTCGGGATAACCGGGGAATCAGGACTTGACGGGATTCATCTGAACAATCCTCACAGTCCGGAGAGACTTAGTAATGGCAACACCCTGATTGCTGACGCTTTGAATAAYCGCCTGGTTGAGGTTTCACCAGCAGGGMARSTGGTGTGGGAAATCGGGCCGAATCTGAGCAACGGCTACGTGTTGAACAGCCCCAGGGACATTGACTTGCTGGCAAACGGGGATCTGGCGGTTGCTGCTTTTCACAATCAGGATGTTTTGGTGATTGACCGCCAGGGACAAATAAAGAGGCGCTTGTCATTCAATTTAACTCCTTATGACGTTGACATCCTGGCCAATGGAAACCTGTTGATAGGCGTCGGATCGATTCTGGAATTCGATTCAAATGACCACGTGGTTTGGAGCTATCCACCAGAAAAAAATATACGCTACGAATCTTTTGCCGTAAGCAACCCGGCCTCCGGAGTGGATATTTTCGGGGAGATTCATCTGCCAGGAGACGCCTCCTCGACCAGCCAAGTGCCGGCAATAATCATGGTCCCGGATGCCGGTGAGGACGGTGCAGGATTTCACGGTATTTGCGATGTATGGGCGAGATTAGGCTTTGCTGCGATTCATTTTGACCCTGATGGGCGCGGCCATTCTATTGGCGACGGAAGCTATGTAAATGACGACTGGAGTGGTTTCATTCACCAGGATGGACTGCGTCGGGTATTCGAGATGGTCGCCTCCCATCAAGATATTGACAGTGAACAGCTGGTTTTGCGGGCTGTCGGGCATGGACTGGCGATGGCTACCGGAATGCTCCAGCGCCACCCGTCGCCCCCGCGTGCTGCAGTGTTACTTGATGTCGAAGGACATTCAACGCGAGAGCAATCCTCTTTTGAAAATGGTGGTCCAGTTCCGGTCCCCGAGGCCAATGGAAACTTTTGGGCCGAACGAGAAGCCCTCGGGTTTATCGGACAAGTCGATGCTGCATACCTGCGCCTGCAGAGCGCCGAGGATTCGATAAGTCCGAACAATGACTATGTCATTGAATTGTTGCAGCGTGGTTTGCGCTCGGAGTTTGGTGGCCAATCAGGCCGCTCGTCTCCGCAGAGAGTAAACGGGATGTTGGACAATCCAACTGACTTCCCCTGGTCACTTTCCACTGCGCCCCAGTGGGTAGATGAGTCAATTGCCCGTTCGCCCTGGCTCCAGCACCGCGAGCAAATGGAGGTGCAGAATTTGCTGTTCGCCCCGAAAATTACTGTCAGCGGTGACTTGACGGTTGGTGGTTGGATTGAAATTCAATTGGAGTCCCGTCCTCGTCAAGGATGGAACAATGCGAGGGTTGCGCTTAGTTCCGGAGTCGCTTCCATCCCCATGAGTGGTGGCGGCTGGAGCTCTCTGGTAGAGGGTAAATTATTCAATCTCAGTGCTACTGGCTTGTCCCTCGACCCTACCGGATCCGCTTCTGCCTCATGGTCGATTCCGGCGGTTTCGTCATTGAGTGGAATGACCCTGTTTGTTCAAGCGGTGATTCAAGTTGGTGATGGTCCGGTTCCCTACCGCTTGAGTCCTACCGAAGTGTTCAGGATAAACTGATCCCCGGCGGTGGTCAGGGTAGATATGGGCCAAGTTCCGCCCATGCGCTCATCAGTTGATGCCAGGCTTGAACCTGTTCGAGTCGGATTTTTATTGCCTGATTGCGAAGAGGCAAGACTTCGGACAGGGACAGATCGCCGGCATTGAAACGAGCTTCGCCGATGGCGAGTTGCTCTTCGGATGCGGGAATCAACTCGGCGTGATAGCGCTCTACCTTTTCCATGGCCAGGGCCAAACTGGCGTGGAGGTGCTTGAGTTCAATCAGGGCGTCGCGTTCACTAAGGGCACTCATCTGCATGGCCGCTGCGGATTCCGCTTGGGCGGCACGGCTGTTGGCGGTGGAACGACCGCTGAGGGGGAGTGCGAACATCAGACCGGCGTCGAAACCGTCTTGTCCGTCATCCCTTCCACGGTAGAAAAGCTCCAGGTTGATCATCGGTACCTTGTTGGCGACGGCCAGGCGCGCCTTCAGTTTTGCCACCTTCGCCGTCGACAAGGCCCCGGCAACAGCAGGAATGTTTTCAATCTGGTCGGCGAGGAATTGTAAATTCGGCAGTTCAAGCGCCGATTCCAAAGTTGCTTCAAGGATGACAGGCTGCGCTGTTGCATCCTGGTTTTCTGCTACCCCCATGACCGCGAACAACTCACTGCGAGCAAGCTGGTGTTGCCGCGCAACCGCCTGCAACTCTGCTTCCAGACCGACCCGCTGGGCGCGCACCTTAGCGAGGCTGCTGGGAATGGCATCGCCTGCGGCAACCCTCCGGTGAAGCAAGTCTTCTGAAATTTCCGCAATCAATAATCGACTTGCATGAAGACCCAGGGCATTTTGGAGAGACAGCGTAGTCGCAAAGGCTCCTCGCAGTCGGGCTTCGAGTTCACGTCCGACCCGGTCTCTGACCACCCGCAAGGATTCAAGGCGAGCTTGTTCGAGGTCCTCATTCTTTTTCAACTGCCCGGCCAGCGGGATTGGTTGAGAAAACCCGATCAGGGTTTCCTCGCCACTGCGAGGAGATGAAAGTGGTACCGCTTCCACCCGCGCAGAAAACTCCGGATCGGGAAGATTCCCCGCCACTTGAAGTAGTTCCTGTTGTGCTCGTAGTCGATGCGCGGCGGCGCGCAAGGCSGGGGAGTTTTCCCGGGCGTGCGCCAATGCGTCTTTCATGCTCAAAGCTTCGTCATCGGGAAAACTGAGCTTGGGAGCGGGGACTTCGGTCGGCGACGTCGATGCCGCAGGTGGCGCAGAGATTGGCACGGAGAGTGCAGCGGGGAAACCCGCGGATTCCGGAGTTGAGCAGGCGGCGGTTGCAATCAGCACGCTGATGCCGGCAAGTGAGCAAGAGAGTCGGAGGTTCATCAGGCAAGCTCCTGGGGAATGGATTTCCCGAAGCGCAGGTAAAGCGCCGGTACGACGATCATGTTGAGGAAGGTTGAACTTATCAGGCCGCCGAGAATGACCCATGCCATCGGYGTCTGAATTTCGCTGCCAGGTTCGCCGCCGGCCATCGCCAGCGGAATCAAGGCGAAGCCCGAGGCCAGKGCAGTCATCAGAATCGGGACAAATCGTTCACAAGATCCGCGCAATACTGCGGCATAAAGATCACTCACTCCTTCATGCTGCTGCAGGTGGCGAATGTGGGATACCAGCATGATGCCGTTTCTGGTGGCGATACCAAACACGGTAATGAAACCGATCAGGGAGCCGACCGAGAGGATGCCATCACCCAGCCAGACACCGCCTACTCCACCAATCAGGGCAAGCGGAAGGTTGGCCATCACGAACATGGCATCGCGGCCACTGGAAAATGCCATCCGTAATAGAAAGGCAATGCCACCAATGACGGCCAGGCCCAGTAATAGAATCCGTTGACGCGCGCTTTGTGCACTTTCGAATTGGCCTCCGAACTCGACTCGGTAGCCGGCCTGGTTCAGGAACATCGGCTCCACCACCTGGCGGATGTCTTCCACCGTCGAAACCAGGTCGCGGCCCGAAACATTGCAGGCGACTACCAGGCGGCGTTGGCCGTTTTCGTGTTTGATCTGATTGGGGGTTGCGGCGCGGACTATTTTCGCTACTGCCCCGAGCGGTACTACTGCCGAATCGTTGTGAGGAACCAGGGCGCCAGGAAGGAGGTGGCTGACTGACGGGTCGCCGAGCACCGGAACCCGGGCCAGACTATCCAGCGTCCGACCTTCAAGATTGAGCCGCAAGGTGACATCAAATGGATAGTTTCCCTCCAGCAGCTCGGTGGCTTTGTGACCCTGGACGGCCGCTTCCAAAGTGGCGGCGGCCTCGCGTGGGTTTACCCCCAGGCGGCCCATTGCCGACCGGTCAAAGTCGATTCGTATCGCTGGTACCGCAGCTTGTTGTTCGATTGAAAGGTCCACTACACCGTCAATGTCGCGCATCGCGGCCTCCACTTTTTCGGCGCGACTGCGCAGTTCCTGCAGGTCATGGCCGAATATCTTTACCGCTACAGCTGCGCGGGTTCCCGAAAGCATGTGATCGATGCGGTGGGAGATTGGCTGACCAATGGTGAACAGCATTCCAGGTACCATTTCCAAATCCTTGCGCAAGTCAGCAAGAAATTCTTCCTTCGACCGCTCCTGCATCTTCAGGCGCACGTCGAGCTCGGTATGTTCGACCCCATTTGCGTGTTCGTCCAGTTCGGCCCGCCCGGTACGGCGGGCAACCGAAACCACTTCGGGATGAGCAAGGTGAATTTGTTCGACCATGCGACCCAGCTTGTCGCTTTGTTCGAGTGAAGTGCCAGGCAAGGTAACCGCAGAAACGGTGAGCGCGCCCTCGTTGAATTCGGGAAGAAATGAACTGCCCAGGCCGAAGATGCCAACAATTGCAATAAACAAACAGAGCATGGCCGGGGCCAGTGACAATAAGGGTCGCCGTAGAGCATGCACCAATAAGGCTTTGTAGGAAGATTTTATTCTTTTAATGTGCCGCGGTTCGCCGCCCTTGAGCATCGCCTTGGACTTGGGAATAAACAGTGAGCACAACACCGGAGTTACGGTGACTGCGACCAGAAGTGAGGAGGAAAGGGCAGCGATATAGGCAAGACCAAGCGGTTGCAGCAGCCGACCTTCAATTCCGGACAGAAAAAACAGCGGAATGAACACCAGGATGATAATCAGGGTCGCGAAGACGATGGAGGAACGAATCTCCACGCTGGCATCAAGCACCACCCGTAAACTTGTTCTTCGTTGCTCCGCGGGCAAGTCGGAATTTTCCCGCAATCGACGCACCACATTTTCCACATCGATGACCGCGTCATCCACCAGGGCGCCAATGGCGATGGCCATGCCGCCCAGGGTCATGGTGTTGAGGGTTCCGCCCAGTGCTTCAAGAATCAGCACCGCGCCGACCAGCGAGAGCGGAATTGCAGTCAGCGTAATCAGGGTTGCTTGCAGGTTGAGCAGGAAGAAGGCAACAATCAAAACCACCAGCCAGGCACCATCACTTAGCACCTTCTGGACATTGGCAAGTGCGGTTTCAATGAAGTCGGCCTGTCGTAGCAGGTCGCGGTGCATTACCATTCCCTGTGGGAGTTGGGTTTCGAGTTCGTCGAGCGCGAGGTCGAGCAGCCTGGTCAGCTCCAGGGTGTTGGTGTCGGGTTGCTTCTGAATACCAATAACTACCGCTGCTTCTGCATTGACCGAGGCGGTTCCGCGAGCCGGCCGTGCACCGATCTGCACTCGACCGAGGTCTCTCACCTGAATCGGAACGCCATTGCGACTCTCCAGGGTYAGATTCTCGATGTCCTCGGCATTGCGGAAGCGGCCGACTCCGGTGACCAGATATTCACTTCCGCCGTGGGCAACAAACCCGGCGGGAATGTTTTGATTGGCCGTGCGAATTGCATCGGCAATTTGGGTAATCGCAATGCCGTAAGTTTCAAGTCGGTCAGGCTCCAACCACACCTGGTACTGGCGTGCTCCGCCGCCAATCGGGGTAACTTGAGAAACACCGGGAACAGCCAACAGCCTGCGTCTCAAGACGGTATCGGCAAAACTGCGCAGGGCAATCGGATTGTCCTCGGTGGTAGTCAGGCCGAGGAACAGAATCTCTCCCATAATCGAKGAAATCGGAGCAAGAACGGGTTCACCGGTTTGATTCGGAAGCGAGTCGGCCACCAAGCCCAATCTCTCGGTCACGATTTGGCGGGCACGGAAAATGTCGGTTCCCCATTCGAACTCGGCGTAGACAATCGAAATACCTACCGCGCTGCTTGAGCGGGTGCGGCGAATGCCGGGTGCTCCGTTCAATGCCACTTCAATCGGGAAGGTGACCAGGCTTTCAACTTCTGTTGAAGCCATGCCCGGAGATTCGGTCAGTACGGTAACGGTTGGGGCGGTAAGGTCCGGGAAGACATCAACCGGCGCCCTCACTGCAGTGATTGCCCCCCAAATGGAAAAGGTTACTGCAAGAATCAGCACCACCGCACGATTGCGCAAGGACCAATGAATGAGATGGTCCATGCTTAGTGGGAGTGCTCGGGGATGGTGCCGGCGAGGGAAACCAGATGGACGATGTAGGCGCCATCGATGACCACCCGTTCGCCGACCGCAAGACCTTCAAGAATCTCGACCCGGTCGCCATCACGAATACCAAGTCGTACCGTGCGCCGTACGAAACTTTCGCCCGCTATTTGTACGAAGACCACATCGATTCCGGTGTCATCGACTACTGCAGATATCGGCACCGCCAGACTCTCATGGGTTTGCCCGGTTGCCAGGTGTGCTGCCAGGGTCATGCCGGGGCGTAGCCAACCCGGATTCGGAATCTCGTACAGCACTTCCGCCGAGTGGGTTACCGGATGCACGGTGGGGGCGGCGAGCAGGAGTTTTCCTTCTGCTCCCGGTAGTTCAATCTGCTCGTTGGTGCTGGGGTGGTGAAGGTGTGCCTGTGGGTAATCTCCAAGTAGCGGCAGGTCTGCCTCGGGAACCCGCACCGCAACATGGAGCTGGCTCAGATCCTGAATCTCGAACAGCAATTCTCCCTGATTCAACCATTCGCCGCTTGCAGCAGGGGCAAACAGTACCTTGCCGGAAATCGGTGCACGCAATTCCAACTCCAGATGCCTGGCGCCATTGTGGTCGCTACTCAGCTCACGTAGTGCCTGATCCCATGCTTTTAGCGATGATTCTGCGGCTTTGATTGCGCCACGTGCAGAAGCAAGGAGGTAGTTGGCTTCTTCCAATTCGCGGTCGGATTTTGCCTGTTTCGCGTGCAGGTCGTGAATCCTGTTGGTGGATTTCTCGGTGCGGTCAAGCCCTGCTCGTGCGGTTGTCAAATCTGCTTCTGCCGCGCTCTTATTGTGCTTGGCCTGAGCGAGGGCCGATTCCCAATCGGCCAGCTCCGCCGACAACAGGGGAGTGCGCAATATCCCAAGAGTTTCACCGGCGCTTACGGTTTGGCCGATTGCGATACGTTGAGCAGTTGCAGGCGGCAGTAACTTTCCGGCGAGCGGGGCAGGAATCCGTGCGGTGTGGGTGCGACATGCGATAACCCTGGCGGTGGCAGGAATGCTGCTCGAAAGTTCACGCAAACTCGCAGCTTCAACCCTCATTCGCACCGGCCATTGCTGTTCCTTGAGCATGGTGATGCCAGCTGTATCCTCGGCACCAAGTGTTACCCCGTTCGCCCTTTCCTCGAGAGAGGCAAAAACCTGAATGGAAGGAAAGCCAACCAGTTCGTAATCGATACCTACCGACCATGCCCATTCGCCGGCACTCGGGAAACTGACCTCGGCAAGATAAATTCCCGGGCGCGCCGGTTCCTTGATTGGCACTTCAAAATTTTCTTCACCCGATTTGAAGGCCAGGGTCAATAGTCCGTCAGTTCGTGGTGCACCGTCCCGCAGATCGGTTACATGTACGGCAAACCCGGCGGGGATATCGACGACTGCCAGGTCATGCTCGACGAAAAACTCGTGGACGGACCATTTGGTTAGCGCGCGAGAGGGCACCTCCGCGGGGTCGGCAAGGTCGTCGTGCTGGTGAGCACGCGGACTACAGGCTGCGATGGTCAGGCTGAAAAAGCCGAAAAGGAAGAACAGGTACGTATTTCGGGACATGATGGCTTGGGTGATTGATTGAAACACATTCACCTGAATCAACAAGGATGGTGAATGCAAAAATTGGCGTGCCCAATAGCACACCAGGAATCAGTCACGCAAGCGGTGGCCCGCGAACCCGCAAGCAATCCAGAACTGAGGATTGCAGCCGGGGTAAATCAAATAGGACGAGGAGTTGCTCCTCGCTGATTGGAAGCATCCAACTTGCTTCAACCGGAATGGTGGTCGGAGCTAGAGGGGCAACGGCACTCTTGGAACCTTGGCTCGGCAGTGCTGCCCAGTCATGTTCCGCCATGGTGTGGGTTTCCCGAGACTCCTGGTCCTGGTGTTCAGAACCTTCAGCGCAGGTGCCGATTTCCTCAATCGGGACATCATGGTGATGCTCGTTGGCCAGGTGCCAGGGAAGAGCGACGACAAACGCCACCACAAACAATCCGGCCATGGCGATTGCCTTCAATCGCTCGCTGGTAGCTGCTGGGTTGGTAGAAGCCATCGAATCCACAATCAAGCATACCACCATGGCAGGCAGTCGACTTGTTCAAATCTACTGATATCATCGACCTCGTCATCAAACATCTCGGCCTACAGGTGGTGTATCACTTGAGCGGTCTGCATGTTGCTCAACATTGGAAAACAATACAAGAGGAAACCAAATGGTAAAGATGTTAGTTAGAAATCGCGTAAAGGATTACCACCATTGGCGCCAGATCTTTGACGAGGAGGAAGCACCGGGGTCGGCAATCGGTCTCAGTCTTGTCGATCTCTGGCGCGATATCGACGATCCCAACAATGTGTTCTTCATGTTTGAGGTCGCAGATGTAGAGCGCGCAAGAGCATTTCTTGCCGACCCCCGGTCAGCCGAAGTAGGCGAAACTGCCGGAGTAATCGACGGCGAGTTTCACTTTATCGAGCAGGCTTTATAGGCTCACAAATCCAGCGCGGCGATGCCCGGCAGTTCCTTGCCCTCGAGCATCTCCAGGAAGGCGCCGCCACCGGTGGAGATGTGGCTGACTTTTTCCGCTGCGCCCACCAACTTGATGGCTGCAACCGAGTCACCGCCACCGACCACCGACATGCAATCACTCTCGGCAATCGCACTTGCGATGCATGCAGTACCGGCGCGGAAAGGCGCCATTTCAAATACACCCATCGGGCCATTCCAGACTACGGTGCCGGCGGTACCGATTACTGCAGCGAAACGCTTTTGAGTCTCCGGGCCGATATCCAAACCCATCCAACCCTCGGAYACCATCGGACTGTGTACTTCCTTTTGCGCATCCGCGGCAAAGCGGTCGGCGCAGACATGGTCGCTTGGTAAGTGCAGCTTGAGGTCGCGTTTTTCGCACTCTTCCAGAATTGCGTGCGCGGTGTCGACCCGATCTTCCTCGCACAAACTGGCACCGATGCCAATTCCCTGGGCGCGTAGAAARGTGTAAGCCATGCCGCCGCCAATCAGAATTTCGTCGACCTTGTCGAGCAGGTTTTCGAGGACCACAATCTTGTCGCTGACCTTGGCACCACCGATAATCGCTATCAGCGGGCGCTGCGGTTTCGCAAAAGCCTGATTGAACGCATCGAKTTCTTTTTGCAACAACAGTCCGGCGGCCTTGTCGGTCATCAACGCCGGAACTCCGGCGATGGAGGCATGGGCGCGGTGACAGGTGCCAAAGGCATCCTGCACGAAACAATCCGCCATTTTTGCCAGGGCTGCGGCCAACTCGGGGTCGTTGGCGGTTTCCCCGGCCTCGAAGCGCAGATTCTCCAACAACAACACTTCGCCCGGCTGCAAACTGGCYGCTGCTGCTTGCGCTTCCTCGCCGGCGACATCTTCGACATGTTTCACTGKCACCTCGTCGCCGARCAAGGTTTGCAAATGCGCCGCAATCGGCGCCATCCGCAGGCTTTCCACCACCTCTCCCCGGGGACGACCTCGATGGGAAACCACCACCGCACTCCCTCCGGCATCCAAAATCGCGCGCAGGGTCGGCAATGCGGAGGTCATCCGGGTGTCATCGGTGATGACGCCGTCCTTCATCGGGACATTGAAATCCACTCGCACCAGGGCGCGTTTGCCGGAAAGGTCAAGCGCGGAGAGAGTCGGCGTCATCTAACTCAACCCAGGTTATGCGACTTGAAAACCAAGTCACACACGCGGTTGGAGTAACCCCATTCGTTGTCGTACCAGGCAATCACCTTGACCATGTTCGCGTCAATGACCATGGTGGATTTGGCGTCGAACACCGAGGAGTGCGGGTTTTTCAGAATGTCGCTGGAAACCAATGGATCTTCGGAGTATTCCAGTATGCCTTTCATTTCGCCATCAGCGCAAGCCTTGATTGCAGCGTTGACCGATTCAATGGTGACCTCCTGGTCAAGTACGGCAACCAGGTCGATTACCGAGCCATTGGGGACCGGAACACGCATTGACATGCCGTCCAGTTTGCCTTCCAACTCGGGCAACACTTTGCCTACT
>NVRO01000170.1 GCA_002400895.1 Planctomycetota bacterium | reverse complement strand
ATCCCAACTGACAAAGGGCTGCGTGCAATGCTTCAATGCTCGCCAGACCAGTTTCCGGATCCTCGTAGGTGGTCGATTTGCGGGGATATGCAGTCAGCAGGCCAGATGGTAGCGATCTTCGGTGCAAATGCCCGCGAACTCCTCGTAGCACCCGCGGTAAATCCCTCCAGGAACTGTCGACCAACAATAGCGGTCGTGAAGCATCTGCCGGGCTGAGGAGGGATCCATCAGGATGTAGCAAGGTGCATTCTTCAACCTCCACCTCCTCCCCCAGTGAGCAATCAATCCACGCGAACGACTCCCTCCCCTGCTCGCGCAAGGGGGTAAGACTGCACTTCTTTTTCGACTCCTTATTGAGCCGCAACAAGGTTACCCGCGGATACATGCTTAAATCCTAACCAAGCCTTTGAAAAGGGAAAACGGACGACCCCGCAAGGAGTCGTCCGTTGTTGGCAACCGCCAGGTTGCTAGAAGCGGGCAAAGTGGCTGAACGCCTTGTTGGCATCAGCCATCTTGTGGACGTTCTCTTTCCATTGGACCGAGGTGCCAGTGTTGTTGCAGGCATCCACCAATTCCATGGAGAGACGACGCGCCATCGGCATCCCCTTCTTCTTCCGCGCGTTGTTGACCAGCCAGCGGATGGCCAGGGCCTGAGCTCGTTTGGCGCTGACCTCATGAGGTACTTGGTAGTTGGAACCACCGACTCGCTTGGAACGGACTTCGACCGACGGCTTGATGTTTTCAAGTGCCTTGACAAAGACTTCCTCGGGAGGGGTTTCCTCGAGCTTGGACGAGGCCATGTCGCAGGCCTCATAGAAAACATCCATGGCCACCGATTTTTTGCCATCACTCATTATCTGATTGACAATTTTCATGGCAAGTTTGGAACCAAAGCGTGGGTCCGGCTGAAGAAACTTTGCAGTCGACTTGTAGCTACGTGGCATGATTACTTGCCTCTCCGGGTACCGTACTTGGAACGGGAGCACTTGCGGTCATCAACCCCGGATGCGTCAAGGGTGCCGCGAATTACGTGATAACGTACTCCAGGCAGGTCACGAACACGACCGCCGCGAATCAACACGATTGAGTGCTCCTGCAGGTTATGACCTTCACCGGGGATGTAGGCGGTCACTTCCTTGCCATTGGACAGGCGGACGCGAGCAACCTTACGAAGCGCGGAGTTCGGCTTCTTCGGGGTCATCGTCTTGACCTGAGTACAAACGCCACGCTTTTGCGGGCAGCGGTCGAGCACCGGGCTTTTTGACTTCTTGCGCACGGGCTTGCGCCCCTTGCGTACGAGCTGATTGATGGTTGGCATTTATGTTCGAGTTCCTTTTCCGCGCTGGGTGTTGACGGTCAAAGGGGTTAAAGTTTAGCGTTTAGGCGGCAGGGGTCAAGACTGAACCCTGACAGCAACGGTTTATGGGTCTATTCCGCCCCCTTCACCACATCAGCGGCTAATTCTTGTGGTACCGGAGCGGACGGGATGGCGTCGGCACCGGGAATTTTGTCAAGGTCACGATCGGCGAATTGTGAGAAGTCCACCTTCTTCTTGACCCGGGTGTTGAGCAAGCTCCGGCAACCGGTTCCGGCAGGAATCAGATTACCGAGGATGACGTTTTCCTTGAGACCGGTCAATTTATCAAGCTTGCCGCGCAAGGCAGCTTCGGTCAGCACCTTGGTAGTCTCCTGGAATGATGCGGCCGAGATGAAGGATTCGGATTGCACCGAAGCCTTGGTGATTCCCATCACCATCGGAGTACAGGTTGGTGGCTCCTGGCCATCCTCGATCATCTTCTCAACCAATACTTTGAACTGATGACGGTCGCGGAAGGAGTTTGGCAACAAACGCGAGTCGCCCGGCCCGACAATCTGCACTTTGCGCATCATCTGCATCACGATGATTTCGATGTGCTTGTCATTGATGGTCACACCCTGGGCACGGTAAACACTTTGCACCTGGTCAACCAGGTATTCTTGCAGGACCTGAGGTCCTTGAATCGAGAGGATGTCCTGAGGTGGTTTTGGACCATCAACCAGACGGTCGCCGGCTACAACACGGTCACCAGTGTGAACCTTGAGATGTTTGGATTGGGCAACCAGGTGCTCACGCTCCTCTCCGGTCTCAACATCACGGACGATGATGATTCGTTTGCCCCGACGCTTGTCACCAAGCTCAACGATGCCGTCAATCTGGGCCATGACCGCCGGATTCTTGGGGATGCGTGCTTCAAACAGTTCGGTCACACGTGGCAAACCTCCGGTAATGTCCTGAGTACCGCCAACCGAACGCGGCGACTTGGCAAGCATGGTTCCGGCCTTGACATTCTGACCATCCTTTACTTCAAGATATGCATTTTCAGGCAATGCGGTGTAGAACAGCACTTCACCGTCCTTTCCGACCAGAAATACTTGCGGATGAAGGTCGCCTTTGGATTGGATTACCTTGACTCGCTTGATTCCGGTCTTCTCGTCCTCTTCAATGGTCATGGTCTTGCCTTCGACCACATCTTCAAATTGGACCTTACCGTCGAAGTCGGCCAGAATGGGCTGAAAGTGAGAGTCCCATTCGCAAATGACACTGCCCTTGCTGACTTTTCCGCCATTCTTGATTTTCATCAAGGAACCGACGCCAATCGGCTGCCGGTCGACCTCGCGACCCTTGGAGTCGCGAACAATGATTCCACCGGTACGAGACAACACAATGATATTGCCGTCGGAGGTCTTGGTGGTGTTAAGTTCGTGGTACTCGAGGGAGCCGCCACGGGAAGCCTTGAGGGTACTTTCAATCACCGCTCGGCTCGCAGTTCCACCAATGTGGAAAGTACGCATGGTCAACTGAGTGCCAGGTTCACCAATCGACTGTGCAGCAACGATGCCGACTGCCAGACCGGTTTCTACCATCTTGCCGCGGGACATGTCCTGTCCATAACACAGCTTGCAGATACCAGTGCCAGACTCACAAGTTAATGGGCTGCGCACGAGAATCTTGAGATAATCAAGATCTTCGATTCTGGCGGCGGCCTCAGCAGTAATGATATTGTCCTCTTCAACCACCAGCTCATCGGTAATGCGGTCGCGAATGGTGTCGCAAGCAACACGGCCACGGATGACCTCGCGGAGCGGAACTATCAAGTTTTCTCCGGAGTAAACTGCAGACTTGGGAATCCCGTTTACGGTCCCGCAATCATCCATATTGATGGTGATATTCTGCGCTACATCGGCCAACTTACGAGTCAGATAACCGGAGTCTGCGGTCTTAAGTGCAGTATCTGCCAAGCCCTTACGAGCACCGTGGGTAGAGGAGAAATACTCCAGCACCCGTAGCCCCTCGCGGAAGTTGGCACGAATCGGAGTCTCGATAATCTCACCACTCGGCTTGGCCATCAAACCACGCATTCCGGCAAGCTGGCGAATCTGATCGACACCACCACGCGCACCGGAGTGAGCCATCACGTAAACCGGGTTGAGGTAGGGACGGCCATCTCGTTCGTCATTCTTCAATGCTTCCATCAATGCGTCGGAAATCAAGCCACGCGCAGTGGTCCAGTTGTCAATCACCTTGGAAGAGCGCTCGTTGTCGGTTATTGCACCTTCAACAAAGTCCTGCTGAATCTGGTCGGCTAAGTCCTGGTGCTCCTGAATGATTTCCCACTTATTGGCGGGAATTATCATGTCATCCTTGGCAAATGACATCCCCGAACGAGTTGCGCCCTTGAAGCCCAAGGTCTTGAGGTCGTCGAGAAGTTCCAGGGTCGGAACCCGACCGCACAGGTCGTGGCAGTCGTGAATGATTGAGTGAATCGCCTTCTTGTCCCACGGGTGGTTGTAGAAAGGCATTCCCTGCGGAAGCACATCGTTGACAATGGCGCGGCCCGCAGTTGTCAGCAGGCGCACATCCTGGGTAGTGGTGCGGAATGGTTCACCGAATTCATCGGAGATGAGGCTCCCCTTCGGGAACTTGACCAATACCTTGGAATGGGTCTCGACGTGGCCATGGGCGAAAGCCAGCATCAGTTCCTCGAGGCTGACGTAGTAAGCACCAGATTTGCCCTCAACCCATTCGCCCTTGCACATGGCCTGGTTAGCGGTCATGAAGTAAAGGCCAAGAATGATGTCCTGGTGAGGGGAAATCAGCGGGTTCCCATTGGATGGAGAGAACACGTTGTTGGGTGACAACATCAGGGTCGAGGCCTCTACCTGGGCCTCGAAAGAGAGCGGCAAGTGAACTGCCATCTGGTCACCATCAAAGTCGGCGTTGAAAGCCGGGCAAACCAGCGGATGCAGCTTGATTGCGTTACCTTCAACCAAAACCGGTTCGAATGCCTGAATACCCATCCGGTGCAGGGTTGGTGCGCGGTTGAGCAACACCGGGTGCCCCTTAATAACTTCTTCCAGAATGTCCCAGACCTCCTCGTCGCGGCGCTCCAACATCTTCTTGGCAGCCTTGATGGTTTCTGCCAATTTCATCTCCTTGAGACGACGAATAATGAAGGGCTGGAACAATTCCAGCGCAATCACTTTGGGCAATCCGCACTGGTGCAGCTTAAGCGCCGGGCCAACCACGATGACGGAGCGCGCGGAGTAATCGACCCGCTTGCCGAGCAGGTTGAGACGGAAGCGACCCTGCTTGCCCTTGATCATGTCGGTCAACGACTTGAGCGGCTGATTGGAAGTGCTCATGACTTGGCGCTTGCAACGCCCGTTATCGAACAGTGCGTCAACCGACTGCTGCAACATCCGCTTCTCATTGCGGATAATGACTTCGGGTGCATTGAGCTCAATCAGCCGTTTGAGGCGATTGTTGCGGTTGATAAGACGACGGTATAAGTCGTTGAGGTCGGAACTCGCGAAGTTGCCCGAATCCAGACGCACCAACGGCCTAAGTTCGGGAGGAATCACCGGAATCACATCCAGAATCATCCACACCGGATCGTTGGGAGAATCCACCAACATCTCGACCGTTCGCAGGCGCTTGATGATGTCGGCCAATTTTTGCCGCGAAGTACAAGTCGTCATATCCTCGCGCAGTTGGGCTGAAACCTTCTCAAGGTTCATGTTTCGCAACAAATCACCGATAGCCTCAGCTCCCATGCCTGCGACGAATGAAATCCCGTACTGGGCACGCGCGCGACGGTACTCGTCTTCGGTAATCAGCTGGCAAGGTTTGAAGTCGGACTCGCCGGGGTCGATTACCACATAGTCCTGGAAGTAAATTACCCGTTCAAGCTGGTTCTTTTTCATCGCCAGCAAATTTCCGATGCGACTCGGGGTAACCGAGAAGAACCAGATGTGAGCAACCGGCGCAGCAAGACTGATATGCCCCATGCGCTTACGACGCTCCCGACTGGTGGTGACCATTACCCCACACTTGTCACACACGATGCCCATGTGCTTCTGCCCGCGGTACTTGCCACAGTGGCATTCGTAATCACGCTCAGGACCAAAAATACGCTCACAAAACAGACCGTCCTTCTCGGGGCGGAATGTTCGGTAGTTAATGGTTTCCGGCTTCTTTACCTCGCCGTAGGAGGCAGAACGGAAATCTTCAGGGGAACCGAGGCGAATTCTGACACCCTTGTAGTCCGCGTATTCCATCGTAGTTGGCGGTGGTGGCGGGGTAATCGGCTGGTTCTTTTCACTGGTATTCATGCTACTTTCAATCATTGCCTCAGCCCTCGTTTTGGTTCTTCTCAAGTTCAATGTGTAAGCCCAATCCACGAATCTCATTCATCAGTACTTCGAACGAAACCGGAGTGTTTGGCTCAAGGATGTTCTTGCCCTTGACCATGGACTCGTAAATCTTGGTACGACCGTCAACGTCATCGGACTTGACGGTAAGTAGTTCCTGGAGCAGGTAGGCAGCCCCGTAGGCTTCAAGCGCCCACACTTCCATTTCCCCGAAGCGCTGGCCGCCAAATCGCGCCTTACCACCCAGTGGTTGCTGAGTAATCAAGCTGTAAGGACCGGTGGAGCGGGCATGGACTTTCTCATCAACCAGGTGGTGCAACTTCAACATGTACATGTATCCGATGCAGACTTTTTGTTCGAACGGAGCGCCGGTGCGGCCATCGTAGAGTGGGGTA
>NVRO01000169.1 GCA_002400895.1 Planctomycetota bacterium | reverse complement strand
CAAAACAGCCCAGCAACTAAAATTGAGTATTGAAGTTGAATCTTTTGAGAACAGCTGGGATATCTGGGTATATCCAGCAACTAAGGAGTGTAGGCTCCGCCACGCGTGGCGTATTCCCATTCGGCTTCGGTCGGTAAACGGTAGCCATCGGCCAGGAAGTCACACGCCCAAGTAGTCTGGTCGTAGCACGGAGTCAAACTGTCCTCGCGACTTTGCCAGTTGGCGTAGTGACAGGCGCCGTACCTGGTCATGTAGACTGCAGGATGGTTTGCTTTTCCTGCATCAATTACAAAGCTGCTCCCATTCCAGCTAAGACCAGAGGATAAGTAACAGATTTCATTGCCACTTCCGCCCACTTGGTAGACACTAGTTCCTGATACCGTCACCGTGCCTTGAGCATAGGCGGAGTTCAGGTAATCGGAGTATTTCTGATTGGTGACCTCGTAGGCATCCATGTAGAAACTATCAAGGGTGACCGAGTGAACCGGTAACTCATCACTGAATCCCACATTTGCACTGTCGCCCATGTCGAAAGTACCGCCCTGGATGTGCACCATGTCCGGGCGCGGCGGCGGTGGCGGGCCGGGCATCTGCTCGACGATAATCGGCACCATGTTGGTGGCGATGGCGATGAGATTCCAATTCAGAATGACTTCCACTCCCTGGAACCAGACTTGCGTACCTATCCCGATTGAAGCTGGTACCGGTATTGGACCGAGTTGGCCGGCGCCTACACCATCAAGCTGGAAGGGCGCAAGTTGCTTGATAGGAATGGACAAGTCCAGCACTAAACCCCGCGGCAAAGTGGTCGGCCCCGGACCGCTCATCGAATAACACATGAACAGCCATGATTTGGGGGTGCCGCTATCGATGTGGAAGGTGGCGTCTCCACCCGCGTAAACCGGATCGATGCTCAGGGTGGTACCTTGCGCAAACGCTACTGCTGGAGAGGCAGCAAGGGAAAAAACTATGCTGGTCAGGAGGGCGTTATTCATGGCTGATAACAGAGAGCGCAAAAGACTCCGTGTGGACACCATTGTTGCATAAAAAAGGCACCGCAGCCAAAAGACTGCAGTGCTTGTTGTGGTGACCCCTAGGGGATTTGAACCCCTGTTGCCAGGATGAAAACCTGGTGTCCTAGGCCAAACTAGACGAAGGGGCCGTTCCCGGTAGGTTGAGCCAGGAAGGGCGCAAAAGATATTGCCTCCGCGGGGTCATGTCAAGCCCGCTTGGCGCATTCTGCCAACGCCAAAGCGCAGGCTTCCATTTCCTTAATCATGGTGGGCACCTGTCCACCTGTTGCCAGGAAATCCGCCGGCAGAATCGGCAAGGTGTAGGTTTCCAACTCATAGTCGCGGCAACCGAAGTCCCATGCCGCCTGTAGCGATTCCCGCCACGAAGTAGCTCGCAGGTCGCCCGCAACATCCGTGCGATGCACCGGGACATGGCAATGCACGCGGATGGACTCAATCTCATCGACAACAGCACGGTTATTGAGCAATTTCGGCAAGTCACTAAAGGAGCACGGGCGCCCGTCCCGCAAAAATCCTCGAACCTGATGAAGGTAGGGATCACCACACAAGCGCTCAAGTTCGCTGGCGGCCTCAACCGAAATACCACCACTTAGTTCGATGGCACTGGAAATCTGCACCTTGCCCAGCGGTATTCCGTGTTCAGTCAGGGCGGTGGTGACTTCCGAGCACTCTTCCCCCACTACTGCGGAATGACATAAATCCCAACACACCCCGAGGCGCCGCTGCTCGAAGGGGGTGTCTTCATATACGTGTTCTTCAAGCCACGCACACAAGTCCTTGACCCGCTCGAAACAGCCGTCCGGTTCGGGCTCGATGGCCAACACCACCTTGACCCCGGTGCGCTCTTCCATGTGCAGCAAGCCCTCCTGGGCACGCCGCAAATTGGACACCGTGGCCGCGGCGCGGCCGGCGTCGGGGCCATAACCAAGCGGACAAGTTGAAACGCTGGCGCTGGCACCGGGCATCAACAGCCGGGTAAGTGCTTCGGCCACCCGACAGGTGAAAGAAACACGCTCGGGCTGGCGCCAGTCCGGATGAAAGACCGCTTCCTTGACCCTGGGATTATGAAAACCACCAAACGGAAAAGCGTTGGCAGTCCACACCGCCAGGTTGTTATCGGCAAGGGACTTGTTTAAGCGGGCCTGCTTGTCCTGATAGCGGGCCAAATCGCTGACTGCGTCATTACCAAGGTAGAGGCCGAAGCCCAATGGAGCAGTCCACCCGCGTTCACGCAATCCCTCGGCCCATTCGCGTACCGGACCGTCAAGGACCGAAAGCACTCCACCAATGGAGTCACCGGGAAACACATTCCCACACAGAGCAAGGCGGGCTTCGCCACTTTGCAGGGGGTCACTCACCAGGTTGGTTTGGGTTTCAACCATTCAAATCCACTCTAGCACCACAATGCTTCATTGTGTGGAATTGCATGCCTCTACATCTACTCAGTTATTCCAAGCAGGTGCAGCAGCCAGGAATTCAGCTGTGTACCAAGGGAAATCGCCCAAAAATCCAGCAGCCATTTCCCAGGCAAAATCTTGAAGACCGGCCGCGGCCAGCACCGTCAACTCAAAAAGAGCTGCTTCGGGGTCATCCGACTCAGCCTCCTTCCAGGCGCGCACATTTTTCAATCTGGTTTTGGCGTCGGCATTTTGGGCATCGAAAAAGGCATTCTCGGAGTCTGACACTTCGGTGCTGACACGGCCCACTGAAGAAGATGCTTCGACCACGGTGGTGCCGTTATCCGCTCCAACTGGGCGCTCCACCCGCAAAGGCACGTTGAGCAGGGTGTCATCGCCAGCGCTGAGGGAAAGGGTTCCAAAGTAGTATGCACCGGACTCAAGCGCTTCAAGTTCCGGAACTCGTGCAAAGATTGAACGCGCTCCCATGAACGGGATGCGCAGATTGCTGCCGCCGTCCTGGGCGAGCATCGCTTTTTCCAGGTCGGTGTACATGTCCAGGCTGGAGTCTTGATTGTGCAGACGCACCTCTGCAGCCGCAAAGCGTGAATCCAGCGCTTCCTTGCCGAGTGAGGGGTAACTCAGACGGAAGGTGTAATCACCGGCATCCATGGAACCAATCTCGGTGTCCCATTCCCACACGATTTGACGGGAGTGCAATCGACCCATCGAATCGAACACCTCGAGCATCAAATCTTCTCGAATCTCGGTAGTCTGAATCGAATACGGGGTGAACAGACTGACGGTGGTGTCGTCGGGAATATTCTGTTCCCACTCGACCAGACCATAGAACATACCGCGCCCGCCCATGATGGTGGCACGAATTGGATCGGGCACAATCGTCATTGCCGCCATCACCGGGATGGCAACACCTTCAATCTTGGCACTGGCGGATGCGCGGGTGGCTTGCAACATCGACTTGATTGCGAAGTAGCCGACCTCCTGGCCCGCCGGGATGACCATTTCGGAAGCCTGGCCAACCAGGCCGATGAATTCGACTTCCAACTTCAACTTTGCCGGCTGATTGACCGCCCAGCGTGAGGCAATGGTGTACTCGAACACCGTCCCCGCCTCCACCGGAACGGTTTGCTCGGCAGACTGGTCGAGGTCGATGAAGAAGCGGCCACGCTTTTGGCGGTCGCCCTCGTAGCGAAAGCCACTCACCGCGCCGGCACCGGTACGGTACTCATTGCGACCGGAACTCAGTTGAGTGAACTTGACCTTGGCATAGTTGGCGCCGGCTGGAACCCGGATGAAGGTACGCTCCAATTGCCCGGGCGCGCACGCGAAGTAGGATTCGAAGTCACGCGCCGAACCGGTGGTGACCTGATGCGGAATAACCACGGTAACCGGTACCACGATTTCAGGACCGGCAGCCTGGGGCTGGTCGACATCCCACAACAACAGCCTGGTGCTGTGCAAACCGGGAGCAAGTTGACTGGCATCAATACGGGCAGTAAAGCGGGCGCCGTTGCTGGAGGTATAAAAGGCCTCCGGAGCGGTTACCCACCCACTCTCCGCTTCAATCCGGAAAGTGTGCAAAAAATCGGAGCGTTCGCGGTTGGTAGCGTCGTCGGCAAAAACCGGACTGATTGAAACCGTCGAATCATGCACTTTGCTGGGATCGGCGAGGTCACGCAGGTAGATGCCGGCGCCATTGCCGAATGGATTATTAACGCTCACTTCATAATCTATTTCGCTGGCGCCAATCTCGTTCAAACTACGCAGTTGGGCAAGTGATGGGAGCATCGCAATCGCGCCAAAACCTTGCTCGACCCAGGCATGCTGGCTCAAGGGCTTGGCTCCCAGCCGCATTGCCCGGTGAACCCGGGCGGGATTCGCCAGCAAGCCCTCGGCAGCAGCGGCACATTGCAGCAAGGCCACACATGCGGATGCCTGCGGAGCTGCCATGGAAGTACCGTTGTAGTTTTCACCCTTGGAATTGGTCCAGGAGGGCAGGGTACTGAGAGCTGCACCGGGAGCAGTGAAATCGACACCGTAGCCACCATTTGGCAAGGGACCACGACTTGAGAAATCAAACAGCACCGGCTCCGAAGGAGCAAGTGAGCCGTAGTTGACTTTTTGAGTATCGGGCCAAACTGCAGCCGCAATCGAGAAGGCGGCGTCGACAGTAGCCGGTGCGCCAATCGTGCTCAGCGTCGGACCTTCATTGCCGGCAGAAGTAACCACCACCAGGCCACGTCGCCGGGCCTCTTCGATTACCCACGCGTCGGGCTCGTTGCCATCAGCGAAGAATGAAGGACCGCCAAATGACATGTTGGCAACGGTGCAGCCCGCTTCGACGGCGTAGTCCAGCGCCTTGGCAATGGCGAAGCCACTGGTAGCTCCCCCGTACTTGCCGTCGCCGATCTTGATGGCCACGAATTCGACGCCGGGGGCAACCCCGTTCATGCGTCCATCAAGACCCTGGTAGGCACCAATGATGCCGGCAACATGGGTGCCGTGACCGTTGGTGTCGAAATAAAGCATGGTGAGGTCGCCATCATCGGGAACACTCACCGCATAGTTGAGGTTGGCCTCGTCACCCAAAGTATGCCAATCGCCACTTTCACGAAATGACCTTAGTGCCGGTTCTTCGTCAAGGTCACCGTCCTGGTCATTGTCAATCACCACCATCCATTGTTCTCCATCATGGAAGGTGACCAGATCCCATACCGGACCGTGGACATCTCCTGAAGTCCATCGCCGCTCGATTTCCTCTTCGCGCACACTGACTTCGGTGTCATCACCGGGGTGCAAAGCATTCCAGCGGGCACCTGCCTCTTCCCAATCGCGCTTGGCTTCTTCCCATTCCTGACGGCGATCACCGCTGATACGTCCACTCAACCCACCGGGCAAAAAACTGGAGTCGATTCGCCCCAAGTGGTATTCGCGGTCTTTTTTGAACCACTGTCCGAGAGTCAGCTTGCGCCCGGAAAGCCCGTAGACAAACCCGTCCTCAGCCGTGGTTCGCCAACTGGTGTCGAGCCGACCATCAGTAGTGGCGTCGTACCAATCGACAATCTTGCGGGTACCACTCGGGGTCGCTTGCAAGAACGGGTGCCCGGGGTCGATGCCAGTGTCGAGTACGGCGACGCGGATGCCGCGACCATCGTATTCAGGATAAGCAGCCAGATATGCCTCGACTCCCAGATCCCGCTTGGGTAATTGACCGGCAAGTGAATCTTGGGGAAGAATAACGGGAAGTAAAAACAGGGAAAGAGTAGTCAACATGTTTGTGCCCAGCCGCAGATTAGCGGTGTGCACATTCTAGACTAATCCCTGCTATCAGGTTTCGGTCGCTTCGCGCACCGCCTTCCACATTTCCTGTTCAACCAAAATACGTTGACAACCGCGACAGGTGGCAACAGTTGAAGCTGCCTTTACCTTGACCTGGTCGTTGGGCGGAATGACCATGCCACATCCCCCACAAGACTGGCCACGCAATGGCGCCACCGGCTTGCCCTTACGGGACGGAGCCAAGCGCTCATACATCTCATACAAACTGCGGTTGATACTCGGGAGGCGTTGCTCGCGGCGTTCGCGCAGTCCCTTGATATCCTCGTCCAGATCCAGCTGATCACGAGTCACGGTTGTCCGAAACTGTTCCAACTC
>NVRO01000168.1 GCA_002400895.1 Planctomycetota bacterium | reverse complement strand
GCTGGCAGGCGCTGTTTTTCGGCGGCGCGGTGAGCAGTAGTCTTGCGCACGTCACAGCGTGCCAGCAATAACTCGCTGCGTCCTTGTCCGTTGGCGCCCTTGAGGGCCAGAGTCAAGACCTCTTCAGCCAGGGCGTCGAAGCCGAGTTCAATTGTCAGGGCGCGAGCAAAGTCAGCTTCGCGGCGTAGGCGAGCATCACCACCCGGCTCTTGTGGCAGGGTTGGGAGGCAGAGAAAAAGCGAAGCCGTGGCAAGCGAGCCAAGCATTCTGTTGTTTGGTGCGTTTGAGTGGTGGGGGAAGCAGATTTAATCAGGACAAGGAAGTCCCGATTACCCTCGCCAAATCAGCGGGCAGAGCCCGGCTCAGCGGAGGGTTCAAACTCCTCGGGCACGATGATTCGCGCGGAGAGAAGAATAATCAGCTTTTGGTAGGACTCGTACTCACCCTTGCGAGAAAAGAAGAAGGAAAGTATTGGAATCCGGTTAAGAAGGGGGATGCCCGATTCGAGATTCTGTTGGTTGATTATCTTCATGCCGCCGAGCAGCAAGGTTCCACCGTCAGGAATCATGACGCGGGTAGCAATCTTTTGCAGTTTCAGTTCAGGCAATTGCATGGTGACCGGTGAGCCAGTACCTAGCGAGGTCTGAAAGGAAGGAATCGGGCGTACCAGAGTGGCGACAGTCGGGCGCACGTCGATGTAGGTAAACCGTCGGTCTGCAGAGACTACCGGACGTACATCAAGGTAAACACCGTCACGAGCTATCCGCACAATGGGGTCGGCAATGGCTGCCGCTTGGGCAATCTCGACGTCGAAATCGCCGACGTAGGACACTTGATTGGCCACCGTCAGGGTGGCGCGCTGAGTGTTCGAAACCGTCAAGGTCGCCTCAGTCAGGACTTCACGGCGCACCGATTTCTCGACCGCGCGCAGAACCATGTTGAGTTGAGTGTCATCGAGGAAGGTGTACTGGAGACTGAGTCCACCAGAGCCGACCAGGCCATCTTCATTGCCGAGTCCGGAATCGTAGAGATTTTCAGTACGCGCAATGATGTTGACGTTGTCGCTGGCTTCGCGGAAGTACATGCCCGAGTCATTGCCGGTGCCGAGAGTGCCGGGTGCTCCGGGGGAGCCGGGGTCGGTACCGAAGTCATCAAACACGAAATCGTCGCCCTTGCCAGCAATACCCGAGGTCGAATCGTTGCCGAGTCCCCGGAAGTCGACCCCGATATCCTGCAGGAATGAGTCCTCGACCTTGAGGAAGCTCACCTTGATCTCGACCATGATGTTGGAGGACAGACGCAGGTCTCCGAGCAGACTTTTAATCCGATCCTGGGTCGCCGGAGGAGCGTTGACAATAAGAGTACCGTTTTCAATCGTGACAGTTGCGGTGTCATCCCAGGAGTCAGGTTCAATGTTCTCCTGGATGGCGGCCAGCAAGTCGTCCTCGGAGAGTACTTTTGCTTCCCGCTCGGGAAGTTCTTCCTCAATCAGTTCAATCCCGCCAGAAGGGGCAAGGTTGACATCGATCCCGACAAAATCTTGAATCGGACGAACGATGTCGCGCACTTCGTACTTGTTGAGTATGTTACCGCCAACGGCTTCTTCTGCAGTGAGTACATTGACTACCCCATTGCGGATAACGAAGCGAAGCTGTCCCTGGGTCATGTCCTCGATGATGGAGAGAATCTGCGCCACCGGCATCGGACGAGAGAACGAGAGGTTGATGGTTTTTACGTCTTCGTCCATGTCTTCACGGACGGCTCTGGAAACCACAAAGTTGACCCGGGTGTAGGCCGCCAAGTTGTCGGCAATCTCTTCGATGGTGTTTTCAAAGCGAGCTTCAATCCGGGTGGAAGCCAGTAACTCCGCAATTGCGGCTTCACCAGGGTCGACTTCAGCGGCGGACACCATCTTGTCCAGTGAGTCACGTTTGAGCACGGTTTCACGCCAGTAATCAATGTCGTGCTCGATGATGTTCTTTGGAGGAATCGCCATGGTCCGAAGTTCATCGAAAGTGGCTTTCCATTGCTGACGGAATGAAGTGTCGGTGTCACGCTGGCGGGTAGCGTGCCAGGCGGCATTGGCAACCAGGCGCAAGTCAAGCGCTTCCTTGTTCACCGGGTCCAGTTCGAGCAGAGCGTCGAGTACTCGCACCGCATCGGTGTATTTACCTCTGGTGAAATACCGGTTGGCATCCTGGAAAAGGGAACGGACACGGTTGCTCAGGTAGTTATTGCGGGCATCACGAGTCGCTTGAGCTTCGAGCTCGGCAGCAGCTTTTTCAGCATCACGGCGAGCGGCGATGTAATCGCTTCGCGCTTGGGAAGCCCCGGTCAACTTGGATGAAACCAGGTTGTAATCAAGTGATCCGGCAGCCAGGCTGGGTGAAGTGCGCAATGCCATTTCGGCTGTCTGGTAAGCACTGACGGCAGTGTCAAAGTCACCGGCTGCCATCGCCGAGTCCCCATCGCGAACCAATGCCGAGACATGAATGCGGCGGTTGGCCCGGCGCATTTGTTCCTGAGTGATGCGGTCTTCGGCAGAATCAACATCCCAGGCGTTGCCAGCGAGTTGCTGTTCACATCGTCTCAATCCATCACGACTGGCCCGGCTGTCGGGGTCGAGGTCGAGTGCGTCGGCATAGAGCATCGCGGCGCCCTTGTAATCGCCACGCTGAAAGGCGTTGTCGGCCAGGACAACGAACTGCTCACTCAGCAAACTGGTCTTGGCCTGGTGGAGTTCCAGCTCCGCCCGTTGGTTTACCAGCCCTGCCTGGTTAATCGGATCCTGGGCTGGAGTGAGTGCAGTGACCTCATCCAAATCCGGTGCTGTAGGGGTAGGGTCGGGAGCAGCGGTCTCCATGGCCTCGGTAGTTTCTTCGGAATCGGACCAGCCGAAATCCTCTAGGAACCACTCCTCGTCAGTTGACTGGCAGGAAGCCAGAACAAGGGCAGGGAGCATGAACAGGGGGAACCGGTATTTGCGCATCAAGGTTTATGCGGTGGGTGGTGCAGACAACTGCGGGGCCGAAAGGCCTCAAACAAGGGGGGACAAGGATCAAGAACCGGAGGATTGACCATGTCCTGGAGGCAAAAGCAGTTCCAGGTCGAGAGTCGTTCCACAGGGGTCAGTGAGACGCAGGTTTACAAGCGAACTTGGTTGGTCCATGGAGCGGGTACGCTCGGCCGGACGCCCATCGATTATGACCCTGCGGCCCAATGCGTCAAAGCGTGGAATACTAGTTTGAACAGAAACGGTGGTATCACGGACATTTAAGCCTTCCAAAAACCAACCGGTATCACCTACTTTTGCCCCGGGCTCGGCTGGGAATGGCCCTAATTCCGGACGACCTTGGCGTTTCAGGCTAAGCAATGCGCGGCCTTCCGGGTTGAAACCTGAGCAAACCCAGGTGGCGCGCCTGGGCAGGCTTGCGCTGACCGCCACCGGTATTGATTCACGTACCAGCAGGCGCTCCGAATTGGCACTTTTACGACTTAAAACCGCCCGGAGGCGATAATGATAAAGCGTTCCCTCACAATCGATTGCGTCAAATAGTTCCCGCCCGCGGATGGTCGGAAGTTGCTCAGCCGAGCCGTCTCCAGCCCACCGCGTAACTTGGTAAGTGAGGCCGGAGATGGGATTACGCGCATCCGCCAACCAGGTCAGGCGGATTCCTCCACTTTGGGGTATAGCCCTAAAGTCAATCGGAGGGAGTACTTCTGGAAGAATGTCTAGTTCCGGCCCAGTCTCCTTGATGTTCCCATCAAAGGCGCTGAAGGAGCGTCGCGGGGGGCGCAGGCGGCGACCGCTGCGAGTGAGTTTGGCTGCGAGTGCCTTGCTCGCCTGATACACCCGCATCGGAGTGGCTTCGAGCTGGGTGCTCAAAGGGGCGACGGTTCTGTGACTATCGCTTTCAGGATCCGGGGGGGAAGGCATGAATAGCTGAAGGGCCAAGCTCAACAGCCCACATCCTGCGGCGACGGCAATCAGGATGCGATTCATCCGCTCAAACCGGCCAGTTGCATGGCACTGAATACTCTGATAACCAGATTGAGAGCGATTCCATCACTATGGCTCCTGAGCTGGACGGATGCGGGGTCAGTGAGATATCCGCGGCCAATAGGCATTTCGAGCAAATGCGTCAGCAGCGGCAGGATTGCCGCAGATGATCCCTGAATCTCCAGTTCGAGTTCGAGGCAGTTCAAATTTGGTCGATGGTTGAGGCGTAATGATTTGCCCTCACTGCCAGCGCCAGGTCCGAGCTCGAACCAACGCTCCAGTTCCAGTCGTGCTAATCCACCCAGAACTGGAAGACCCAACAAATCCCACCCCTCCACCTTGCTGATACCCCAGCGGTTCAGGCCGCTCTGTAACTTGGCTACCGCCGGTGGAGTGCCGGGCTCACCCAGGGTGGTTGAGAGCCATTCACTTGCAAGTTTTGCCGGTGCGGTTGGCACAGTTGGCATTGTTGTTTCCAGATGGCTTTGTTTCCACAGCTCGGTCCGAATCCACCATTGGTTGGTGATGGCTGCGAAAAAGCCCAGCAAGAGTGATGCAAGCAGTGTCTTCATTGCACCTCCTCGATGCGTGCGCGCCCCAGCAGCAAAAAGGGATGGTCAGTGCTGGTGGTCAACACGATGTTGTCAGGAAGGTGGGTAAAGGCGAAGTCGACTTCCGGGTTGAGGCGCAAGCGCAAGCGAGCATCCCGGCTATGGGGCCCGGTGCTAATCTCAAGTTCGCGCAGGCTACGGGGAGTGACTTCACCAAGAATTGCCTCCAACGCTGCCAGAGTTGCGCGACGCCGGTCGAGCAGGCGGGCAAGTTCCAGCGGCATCGGGGCTATAAATGCAATGGAGTCACTGGCGATGGCAATATTTGCGGGCCTGCGCCACTGCTCCATTTGTTGCTGTTGCTGCCGATTCAACCAAAAGCTGAAGACCCCACAAAGCAGAGCGATTGAGAAAAAGACCAACCAGGCCGGGTCGTTTCGGGGGGACTCGGAAGGTGGCTTAATGGCACCACTTCGAGTCGGATCGAGGGCGAACAGAGCGGCGCCCAGAGCAGCACGGTTGGCGCCCGCCTCTTCCGGCAGGGAGATCAGTTCGCGCACCTTGAGGTCACGATCATCAAGCAAATCCAGTAGTAACTTGCGGTCGCCGGATTGCTCCTCCACCGTCACCACCACCTGCGTCGGTGAGCGGCTCAAGCGCGACAGAATGCGTTCGAGAATCTGCCCGAGCGGTGCGTCAAGGGCTTCGCGGCAGTAGAAACTGTCGCCAGGGAAGGCCTCGCTGCAACATAGCTCATCCTGGTTCAACCACAGGTGGAGTTCGTTCTGGTCGTAGCGTCCACTGTCCCAATCCCAAGCCGCTGCAGCGACCGCAGGATGAAGCAAACAGGCAGGGCCGGTGCGCATCAGCGGCCACCGCCGAGGCAGTCTGGTGGGCCGCGAGTTGCCGTCACAAGTGCTCAATGCCCAAGTCAGTTGATGCCCGGAAGAAAGTTTGTTGTGCAGCTCACTGACTTGTGAAAGCGTGCAATTCCCGGCAGAAATAACCTTGGCCGGGGCGTGTTCGTGGCGTTCGACCAGTGCCCAATCTGCAGTGTTGCCAGACAAGTGGAAGCCGAGCGAGAGGGTCATCAGCGCGGTTTTGGTCGAGGAATGTTCAGATGCGTCATCGCAAGTTGTAAATCCAGCCAACAATCTGCTTTTGCGGATGGGGTGCGCAGTAAATATGCCGGGTGATAAGTCGCTACCATCAGTGATTCGTGTTGTGGCAATTGATGGATGCGTCCGCGCAGGGAGCCGAGGCTGGAGTCAACCCCGAGGAGCGAGCATGCCGCATGCCGGCCAAGAGCAATAATCAACTCCGGTTTGACCGCACGGATTTGGCGGGCTAGGAAGTCGGCACAGGCTTCCTTCTCCGCGGGCAAGGGGTCGCGGTTGCCTGGTGGCTGGCACTTGAGAACGTTGGCAATGAAGACTTCCTCCCGAGTCAGCCCCATGCCATTTACGATCATTTTGTCGAGCAATTGACCACCGCGACCGACGAAGGGCCGACCGCTGGCATTTTCGTTGGTGCCGGGCGCTTCACCGATGAACATCAGCCGAGCCTTGCTGGCGCCCTCTCCGGGCACCGCATTGGTCCGGCAATCCCCCAACGGACAGGCCCGGCAAGCCCGAATCTCTGCTGCGAGTTTCTCCAGCAGGGGGAGCTCCGTGGTGGTCACCAGATCACCAGAATCGGGCGGCGAGTGGGCCAAATAATCAATCCCGGCGGTCGCCATCTCCTCGAGCATCAATGCCAC
>NVRO01000167.1 GCA_002400895.1 Planctomycetota bacterium | reverse complement strand
TGCGGACTTCAATTCATTGATCCGCGGATTGTTCTCTTCGACAAATGAAGTCTCCACGAACTCCGGGCGCGAGTCACGTTCCGTGATTACACGTTCCAGTTGGGCGGCATTACGGATTTGCTCGGCACCAAGACTGGCTACTTGTTGACGGTGAAGGTCGACGCGGTCGGCAACCCCCTGGCTTTCGTTGTCGCCACCGAGCGAGTCATTGGCAAGCAGGAAGGCGAGTCGCTCATTTTCCTTGATTGCCAGCTCCTTCTCCTCCAGATCTACCCGGGAGAGAAGCAATTCAAACTTGGCGCCGACATCGGACTCGGTCTTGAGGCGCAGCATGCCTTGCAACTCGGTCACATAAGCACCGGCAATGTTGGCGGCGGTTTGTGCGTGGTGGTCATAAGCAGTAACCACTACCATATTGAACTTGTCGACATCGACATCGACATTGTTGCGCAGGACTTCGCTGTTAATGTGCTCGGTGTTCTGCTTGTCCTTGAGCGCATCGGAAACGGTGATGCGAAAAGCAGCAGAACGGAGAATTCCAAGGATGGAATCTTGTTGTTCGGTACTCGAGGTTGGCAGTTTCGGACCGGTAGGAAAGTTTGGCTGTTCGGACCTGAGACTGAAACCGTCAAACTCTGCCGGCATGAAGAAACGCGCTTGCGAGCGGTAAACCGGTTCGATTTCCCCACTAACCCACCACGCCGCTGTTACCCCCGCCGCGCACACCATCAATACGATGTGGAACCGCGAGTAAACGGCCTGGCGGAATCCTAAGGGCTTGGGTGACATCGGCAAGGCCTATTGTGCTTAATTAAGCGGGCGGTTTCCAATCGGCAAGCAGGGATTCAACGGTCTGGTGGAAGCGAGTGCGAAAATTTTCGGTCGAAAAACGCTCCGCCGAAGCACGCAATCGCTCCTCATCCCAGTCGACTTCTTGTTCTCGCTGGATTGCCTGCACCAGGGCGTCAGTGCTCTGGTGTGGGTAATGGATGCCGGTTTCGCCATCGCTGACCGTTTCCAGCGCGCCGGCCGCTCCATAAGCGATTACTGGTCTTCCCGCAGCAAGGGCTTCCACCGGGGCGATGCCGAAATCTTCTTCCGACGGGAATAAAAAAGTACGACAGCCAGCGACCAGAGCCGGCATCTCCGTACCGGGCACGAATCCCAGGAATTCAACACTAGGCCCGGCAATGTTTTCCAGTTCTCGTCGCATCGGCCCGGTGCCAGCGACTTTGAGCGGCAGTTTGAGTCTGGTGCAGGCTTCGACCACTGTCTCTGCCCGCTTGTAACTCTCCAGGCGCAGGGCGGTCAGATAATAGTCGCCACGCTCCGTTTTTTTCCCGGCTTCGCAAAATGCAGCGGTTTCAACTGGCGGGTAAACCACCTTTGCTTGTTGGCGGTAATACTCCTTGACCTTGCTGGCGACGTACTTCGAGCAAGCCACGTAGAGATCCGGGTTATTGGAGCCGGCCTGATCCCAGCTTCGGAACTTGGCAGAGAAGTTGCGTAGCAGTGGTCGGAATACAGCAGGGTAACCGGCCAGGAATTCATCCTGGCGGTCATAGGCGAACATTGCCGGTCGGTAAATGCAGCAGAGATGAGGAATGTGCGCCGGTACCCGCAAATTTTTCATCAATGAAACCGACGAGCTAATGAGCAAGTCGATATCCCAGTCGATTCTTTGCGGTAAGCGATCGACCATGCCGGGGTAGAAGGGCAACGGCCAGCGGTATTTACTTGGTGGCAGCCATCCTTGTAATCGCGAGGAACGAATGTCCCAGTCTCGATATTGAGGGTTGTCCTCTGCCAACAGAGTGTAGACCGGTGCAGTTGGCCACAGCGCATGCATTTGCTCGAGAACTTTTTCAGCTCCTCCATGGCGAACAAAGTCATGAGCAATCGCCAGCTTCATCTGCTTCTCCGGCGCCGTGCCATTTGTAAGCCATCAAAGCGTCCGCGAATCGCAGGCAGGAGATAACGCAAACCGAGCAGGTGGCGATTGCCGGTAATCGGTCCCAGCACTTGCGCCACCAATGCCCACGCCAGGCCCGGACAGGGAAAGTTCCCGACCAGAACCGCAAACAACATGTGAATCCCACCCTTGATTCCAAGTCCCCAGTGCTTCAACAAAACACAGGTTTCATTCGCTGCATTGATACGGATAGTTTCCGGTTTGTAACGATGTTGGTTGGTCGGGCGCGGAGCTTCATGGTGGTCAACTTCTGCTCCGGGTTCGAAAACCAGGCGATACCCCTGGGCTGAAACCCCAAGGCAGGCGTCCATCTCGAAACGGAATCCATCGCCGCGCAAGTTCTGGTCGAATCCCCCACAGGCACGCAATGCTTCGGTTCGAAAACTCATGTTGGCGCCCCGGAAATGATCGACTCGCAGCGGTCGGTCGGTGTGGCGGGTACTTTGGTCGAGAACAATGCCGGGGAATATTATGCGGTTGCGAAAGCGCGCCCGCCGTTCTCTGGGTTTGCCGTCAATGACATCAATCGCAGGGCCTGCTACCCCGCCAATCCTTTTCTCCGAACCATAATGGCGGCTGAGTCGCTCAAGCCAAAATGGTCTGGCGATGGCGTCATCGTCAAGGAAGCATGCAACTTCGGCACTGCAAGCATCCAGCATTGCGTTTTCCGCGGCGATTACTCCGGGGACAGATACTTCTACTTTGCGGACGTCCAGCTCGGGGTGGGCCGCCTGAAAATCGTTCGCGGTTGAAACTCCCTCGGGGTCTTCCGCTGGACGCAGAGCAATCAGAATTTCATCCGGCTTGCGGGACTGCAGGGCCAGCGCTTCCAGGTTACGGCGAAGATGTTCTGGGCGTCTGAAAGTCGCGACTAGTACGGCAAAGTTCATCAACTGCCGACCTCCGCGTTCGCCTCGCGGTAAACACTCATATGCGCCGCAGCACTCTTATCCCAAGTGAACGTTTTCGCATGTTCAATCCCGCGGCGAGTACGGTCGGCACGATCTGCGCCAAGATTGATGGCGCGGTCAAGGCCTTCGGCGATCGACCGCGGATTCCAAGGGTCGACAATTTCCGCCAAGCCCCCCGCAACTTCCGGCAAGGAACATGAATCTGCTACCACCACCGGTGCGCCGCAGGCCATTGCTTCCACTACTGGTATGCCAAAACCCTCCAGCACTGAAACCAGCGCAAAGCAAGTGCAACATCCGTACAGACGTGAAATGTCCTCTTCAGCGACAAATCCTGTACGCACTACTCCCTGGTCATTACCTTGATCGCAAATACGTTGCCACATTTCGTCAAACAGCCACCCCTCGTTGCCGGCCAGAACCAATTGTCCCTCCCAGCCATCACGTCGCAACTCCTGGTAGGCGGTGCACAAGTTTTCGATGTTCTTGTTGGGTTGCAAAGTGCCGAGGTAAAGAATGAAATTGGGTTGTACACCGTATAGTTCACTGAGGATCTTCTGGTCAATCAGGGTGTCCGGTGACGGCTTTAAATTCGGTGCCACTCCATGCTGAATAACCTTTACTCGTTCGGCCGGGATTCGCAACCATTCGACGATATCAGACTTGGAAAATTCACTGGCAGTGATGATTCGATGTGCGCGTTTGGCAGAATCAGGGACCGTAGCAGTCAGCTCGTCAATCCAGGACTTGGGCAAGCCGGAAGGTGAGCGCAGGAATGCGAGGTCATGAATGGTGAGAACTCGCGCAGAATTTCTGGTGTGTTGCAGGCGGTCGAACGGCCCATGGAATACCTGGTGTTCGCCAATGCGGCGTTCTACTGAAACTTTTAGTGCTCGCACCAGGCGCGGATGCATCCGGCTGCAACGTGCGGCCAGTCCCCCGACCAGCTCAATCGTTTCCCGCATTCGCGCAACGTGGCGCTGGCGGAAAAAGTTGAAGAACAATTCCAGTTGTTCGTTTTCCTCCAAATGCGCCGGCAGGTGACGCAACAATTCCATCCCATAGCGGTAAACACCAGCTTTGGTGTAGCTGCGCACTGCCATTCCGCTGGCGTCAAAGACGATTTTCATGTTCGGAGTTCGCACGCACGGCGGTAGCCATCCAGGGTCAATCGTGCACACCGTTGCCAGGTAAAGTCCTTGGCGTGAAGTTGTCCGCGCTGACGCATATTGTCGCGTCGCCCGCGGTCAGAATCGATTGACAAAAGAAGTTCTGCTAAACCATCCACATCGTCCGGATCAAAAAACACTGCAGCGTCTCCGGCAGTATCGGCGAGGGCTCCGCGTCGGGTACAGAGAACCGGGCATCCCGCAGCCATTGCTTCAACCACCGGCATCCCGAAGCCTTCATAGCGGGACGGCAATACCAGACCACGGCTGCGCGCCATCAGTTGTGGCAATTCGTCGAAGTCAACGAATCCTAAAAAGTCGACATGTTCTTCCATTACCGGGTTACGCCGGATGGTGGCGGTGAGCACGCCCGCTTGCCAGGAGGCACGGCCGGCAATCTTGAGTCTTGCTTCCAGACCGGCTTGCTTGGCTTGAGCAAACGCCTCGATTAGCATCGGCAGATTCTTCTTGGGCTCGACCGAACCAACGAAAAGAAAATACGGCTCCTGCTCCTCCTCGGCTTCTTCAGCCGCGAAAAAACCATCGCCCACTCCCAGCGGAGTCACGGCAGTTCGGGCGGGTGCAACTCCGAAGGTGGTAATCAAGTCTTGGCGGGTGTGCTCGCTGTTACATAACCAATAGGCAGAGCGAGCTGCCGCTTTTTGTGTGCCTCTTTCGAGTCGGGCAGCACATTCAGGCGAGATGAACTGCGGAAAATGGTGGTACATGAGGTCATGACAGGTGACCACCAGCGGGGCTGAGCCATGGATATCCCAATCCGGTTCACATGCGTGAACCAAGTCGTGCTGACCGGCCAGCCATTCTGCGGGGACACCACCTCGGCCAAGTGCTTGCAGCCAGGCAGGGTTACTCCACCAATGACGAATATGCGCACCCTTTTTGGCAAACGGCTGGATAAATTTGCTCTTTCTTGGTGAAAGAAAAGCACTGAGTATTGTAAACCTTTCGTTAGCCCCAGCTTCTTCCAAAAGTGCCGGCACTAATTGCTTCCAGTAGGATTCAACTCCACCAATGTCACTGGTTTGGGCGAGACGCCAGCCTTCAAGCAGGATTCTCATTTCAGCAGTTCGTCGTAGGTCTCAGCGAGTTGCTGCCAGTGGCTTGATGGCCTGAATTTAGCCGCGACAAATGCCCGCAAGGCGATTCCGCGTTTACATATCTCTGCGGGATTAGCGGCGATGGAAGTAAGGCAGGCGCTGAGCGCGTCGACGTCCTCGCTCGGGAAAGTCCAGCCGTGAGCAGGATCCTGGACCAACTCGGGGATACCGCCGAGATCGCTGGCCAGGGCCGGGCGCCCAAAAGAACCACCTTCGAGCAATACCAGAGGAGAATTCTCCAATACCCGGGATGGCAGTACTACCACCTGGCATCTGGTGTAAGCAGCTTCCATTTCTTTTCTGACCAATGGACCGAGGAATTTGACCTTGTGATTAATGTTTAGCTCCAATGACAACTCCTTGAGATTGTTTTCTTCCGGGCCCCCACCCGCCAACTCCAGTTCAACTGCGACCTCGATACGGGCCAATGCTTGTAGGAGAATATCCACCCCTTTAGAAGGATAGTAGGAGCCGGCGAAAAAAAGCCTGAGCGGGCCGCCAGGGTCAATAGTGGGCGCTGAGGGCGCTTTTGCGGTTACTTCTACCGGAAGCCGGTGGAGACGAGTCTTTTCTGGCGGCGCGCCCAATTGGTCAATCAGGGCCTGGCTGGGGCACAGGAAGCGATCAATGGAGCTGAACACCGCTTTGGCGGCCCGGTGCATTGAATGGCGGTCCAGCAAGCGGCGTGGTCCGCCGGTAATACCGGTGCGCGGTACCCCGGTGGGGTTTGGCTCCAGCAGGGAAAAATCATGAACGGTCATAACCGTTGGTATTCCTAGTCGCCCCAGGCAAGGAAACAGGGTTTGGCGGAAAACAGTCCAGTTCTGGATATGAATCAAATCGGGACGGTGATTGCGCACACAAGCAGCCAGTGCTGCCTGTAGGGGCGGATGGGAATAATGAAAGTCGCGTCGCCTGGTTACTGAGGAGCCAGGCCACGGATAGTGGTAAACCTCGGACGAGGTCTCCCAGCCAGGCATTGGCGCGTCCAGGGAAAAAAAAGTGTTTTGGTGACCTTGTGAACTTAATTCAGTTGCCATTCGCCGCAAATAAGCGCTGGCACCGCCAAGAATGTGCGGAGCGTCGTGCAGATGGAGTACTTGTGCCATTTTACTTACCCAATAGATTCGGCAGGCGGACCAGGCGAATCAAGAAAATGGCTAAATAGGTGAAGCAACCCCTAAGTAGAGTAATGGTAAACCGTTCGGTTTTGGGTAATCCTAACAGGCGCGAATGGGAGCGATGAATTGAGCATAATAAACTGACCTAACAATCTTTGCATGAATGACTTATGGCCGCCGGTAAGGTATTCGAAAATCCGTGCAATT
>NVRO01000166.1 GCA_002400895.1 Planctomycetota bacterium | reverse complement strand
GCCGAGCCGGTCACCGGATCCTCGTCAATGCCGAGTGATGGGCAAAAAAATCTGGAAACAAAATCAACTTGGCCGTTTTCTGAAATTGCCGTGACGATCACGCCGCGCGTTTCAAGCCTGGCCAAGCGGTCGAGGTCGGGAGCCAGGTTGCGGACCGCTTGCTCGTTGGCGATTTGCACGAGGATGTCCATCCGGTTTTGGCCGTACCAAAGAATCTCCGAGCCAAGCGGCAGGGCTTCCTCTCCCACTCACCGAGAATACAGAATCACGCGAAGTGTTTTCCGAGGTGTTATGGGGTGGACACTTTGCCCGCTCCCTGCGTACCGCCGACGGCACTGCCATCCATGTGGTCTATGAAGGCAAGGATGCCCGCCAATTATTCTCCCCCGCCGACTTGCGGGAGCGGACGGACATTGCTCAGCAGGAAAGCACACGGTCGGAAAATCTACACCTGCGCTTGGATAATGAACATGAACGATTGGCGGCAACTGCCCTTGCGGCAATGTCTGCGGCAATCGACGATACTACTCAATCCAACCTTGAAAACCTGGGCTACTTTGACCAAGGAGAAGAAGAATGAAACTGTTCAGTTGCTTGTGTGCCTTTCTATTGACCAGCCAGTTGGGCCTGGCCCAACAGCGTGGGGCAAAACCCCCGGTCATCCGCGTCGACCCCCCGACTCCAGAACAATCACTTCCGACCATTCCGGCTCCCATACCCAACGCCCAACCAGGAATAACCGGTTTGGGACAGGTGGCACCGGGTGATGCTTTTGGAGCCCTGCTTGAACAGAACCGGATAGCTGATGACCCACGCAGCCCCCGTCCGTTGTCACCAGACCAGCCGCCATTTACCACCGAGCGGGTCCTGCTTACAGTCGACGGGGAAGAAATTACTGCCGGTGACATCAATCAACTGGTCTCCTACTACCGCAGTTTCCGCCCGGGTGCTACCGACATTCTTATTCGTGACGCAGTCGCTGCCCTGATTCCGGGGCGCGTTGCCCGGGCTCGTTTCGCCGTATCCCTTGTTTCGATGGATGTACGGATCAAAGCTGCCGCCGCCCAAGCAGACCTGGGGCCGGAGGACTGGCTTAAATTGGTCGAACGATTTTCCGACGACAAGGAGGAAGACTCACCCGCCGACGGAGCCTATGTGTTTGGTCGTGAGCAAGCAGTACAACCATTCGACCTCCTGGCTCACACTTTTCCCAAAGGGAAGCTGAGCAAACCATTCCTCACGGTTTACGGTTTCCACGTTCTTGAAGTCACCGATTACGAACGCGCGGAGCGATCCCGTGATGACCAGAGCTTTGTCCGCCACCTGCTGGTGATGTACCCCCAGCTCAAGGAGTGGGAAGCAGCCGGTAAGGACATTCGCGCTGAAATCAAGCAGATGGTAGCGGAGTGCAAAATCCAGATAGCGGAAGCGTGGCTGCGCAATATGGTGCCGCCGAAACTCCGTTCAAACCTGGTCGTCGACCGGTTCCAATCTGAGCAATAAAGCACCTGTTTCGACCGCCTTGCCAGCCTCGACAGCGATTTCACACACCCGGCCGCCCTGCTCGGTGACCACCTCATTCTGCATTTTCATCGCTTCGAGCACCAACACTGGCGCACCCGGCTCAAGCACTTCACCGACTGCTGTCCGCAGTTCAACCACCAAGCCCGGCATCTGCGCCCGGACCGACTCGGCTTTGCCACCGGAAGCTGTCTTCAGCTCGCCCGCGGCCAGCTCCCGTTCGTCAAGCACCTGTAGATGCCACCTCTGGCCGGCGATTCCAACATGCAAATCCGTCGGGTCGCCATCTTGCTCGATGCTGGCGGCATAAGTGGCATGATCCAGACCGATTGAATATTGTCCGAGACTGTCCACCGCTGAAATTGTTGCCTCGATTGTCCTGCCCTCAAGTTCCACCAGGTAGCGGCCATCTCCAAGGTCGATGAGATTAAGCTCGACCTGATAGTCGTTGCTACCCTCGACAAAATATTTCATCGCCGCGGCCTCATATTCATTTGGGCGCGGCGCCCGTCGGCTACCCATGGAGCGACACCACCATCGCTACCGCCAGCTCGAACAGCCTGGTGCTTGGCTTGATGATGGCGGTGCAAGGCGGCTACGATGGCCGCCGCATCACGGTGGCTGTGGTCAGGCTCACGCCCACTGGCCATCATTCTTTCAAGAGTGCCGGTGTCATAGTTACCACTGACAAAGGCTTCGCAACGCAGTACCTCAAGCGCGATGCTGGCTGATGTAGTCAGTCCCCCGATATGCAACTCTTGTAACATCCGTTCCATCCGGCGAATGGCGTGAGCACGGGTCGGTCCGGTAGAAATCAACTTGGCCAGCATCGAATCGTAATAAGGGGTAATCTCCATGCCGCTGAACAGTGCCGAATCGATGCGCACCCCGGGGCCACCAGGCAAACGCAAATTTTCCACCTTGCCAACCACCGGCAGAAAGCCCTTTTCGGGGTCTTCAGCGTTGAGCCGCACCTCAATCGAATGCCTGCGAGGCTGGTCGAAGCTATCGAACGGCAGCTTCTCCCCGGCCGCGGTTCGCAACATCCATTCAATCAGATCCAGTCCGTAAACCTCCTCGGTGATGCCATGTTCAACCTGAATCCGAGTGTTCATTTCGAGAAAGAAGAACTCCCCATTGGACCACAGAAACTCGACCGTGCCGGCAGTCACATAATCAACTGCAGCCGCCGCAGCAATCGCGGCAGCACTCATTTTGCGGCGCATTTCAACGTCGATTACCGGGGATGGAGCTTCCTCTATCAGTTTTTGGTGGCGACGCTGAATCGAACATTCGCGCTCTCCCACATACACAACCTTACCCGAGGTGTCTCCGAGCACCTGCACTTCGACGTGGCGTGGTGCTTCGAGAAACTTTTCCACGTACATCCGGCCATCCCCAAATGCGGAAGTAGCCTCACCACTCGCGGTGGTGAAGGCCGACTCCATCTCCTCCACCGCATTGACTACCCGAATACCCTTGCCGCCACCACCAGCGGAGGCCTTGAGCATCACCGGAAAGCCGATTTCTGCGGCAGTAGCAGCAGCTTCAGCTGCACTCCGGGAGGCTTCGGTAGCACCAGGAACAACCGGCACGCCGGCAGCGACCATCGCCTTGCGCGAAGCCAATTTGTCACCCATGACCTTCATCGCAGCTGGCGATGGGCCGATAAAACTCAAACCGGCAGCGGCCACCGCCTCGGCAAACTCAGCATTTTCGGCGAGGAAACCGTAGCCCGGATGGATTGCTTCCGCCCCACAAGTCAACGCAATCTCCAGAATCGCATCCCCACGCAGATAGGATTCGGCCGGAGTTTTTCCACCCAGCGCATAGGCCTCATCGGAGTAGCGCACATGTAGTGCTTGACTGTCAGGTTCGGAATAAACCGCCACCGTACGAATGCCAAGTTCACGGCAAGTTCGCAGAATACGCACCGCTATTTCACCGCGATTGGCAATCAACAGTTTTTTGAACGGTGGACGATCACTCATTATGGCGATTGAATGTTGCGGATTTGACGGACTACGAATACCCGCCTAGAGCGGAATCGAGCCGTGCTTCTTGGCCGGATTAATGTCGCGCTTGGTGCGCAATAGCTCCAGTGCGCGAATCAATCGCGGGCGGGTAGATGACGGCATGATGACATCATCAACGTAGCCTCGTTCAGCCGCTACAAATGGGTTGGCGAAGCGCTCCTCATACTCGGCAATCATCTCGGCCTGTTTGGCAGCGGGGTCATCGGCTGAGGCAATCTCGTGACGGAAAATGATTTTTGCTGCACCTTCTGCCCCCATCACCGCAATTTGAGCGGTCGGCCAGGCCACGTTGTAGTCACCCCGAATGTGCTTGGACGACAGCACACAATAGGCTCCGCCATAAGCCTTGCGGGTGATTACGGTGAGCTTGGGCACGGTTGCCTCGCAGTAGGCATAAAGCAGTTTGGCGCCATGACGAATAATCCCGCCGTGTTCCTGTGCGGTTCCGGGCATGAAGCCGGGAACATCCTCGAAGGTAATCAACGGAATGTTGAAGGCGTCGCAGAAACGAATAAAACGCGCTGCCTTGACACTCGCATCTATATCCAGAACCCCGGCAAGATGCGCAGGCTGGTTGGCGATTATCCCCACGCTGCGTCCTCCTAGTCGCGCCAGTCCGCAGACGATATTGCGGGCAAAGCCTTCCTGCACTTCGAGGAAGTCGGCGTCATCGACAATCGCCAGTATTACCACCTTGATGTCGTAGGGCTGATCCGGCGACTCCGGCACCAATTCGTCAAGTTCCGGTGCGGTACGCTGCGCCGCATCTTCGGTACTCTTGAGAGGAACATCGTCAGTGTTGTTCTGCGGCAGGAAGGACAATAAGCGGCGAATCCTAGCCATGCACTCGGCGTCGTCGGCACAGGTGAAGTGCGAGACCCCTGACACCGACTCGTGCACGGTGGCACCACCAAGGTCTTCGGACGACACCTCCTCATGGGTCACCGCCTTGACCACATCCGGACCGGTGATGTGCATGTAGGAACTCCCGTCGACCATGAAGATGAAGTCGGTAAGAGCGGGAGAATAAACCGCACCGCCGGCACAGGGACCGAGGATGGCGGAGATTTGCGGCACCACTCCGGAAGCCAGAGTATTGCGGAGAAAAATGTCGGAATAGCCGGCGAGCGAAACCACCCCTTCCTGAATGCGTGCTCCACCGGAATCATTCAAGCCGACAATTGGAATCCCCAGTTTCATCGCCATATCCATTATCGAACAAATCTTCTGGGCATAGGATTCCGATAGGGAGCCGCCAAAAACGGTGAAGTCCTGGGAATAAACTGCGACCAGACGCCCGGCCACGGTTCCGGTACCAGTTACCACACCATCGCCCGGTATTTTCTGTTCGGCCATTCCGAAATTGGTGCAGCGGTGGGTGACAAAGGCCCCGACCTCTTCGAAACTGCCCTGGTCGAGCAACAGGTCGATGCGTTCGCGCGCGGTCAGCCGACCCTTGGCATGCTGGGCATCGATGCGCTTTTGTCCACCACCAATCGCGGCAGCAGCGCGCAATTCTTCCAGTCTCTCAACTACTTTTTTTGACATTATTTACCGCCCTCGACTAATTCGGTGAGGACCCCGCCAGTGCTCTTGGGATGCACGAAGGCGATTTTGGTTTGATGAGCTCCTTGGCGTGCCTCCTGGTCGACCATTTGACCGCCAGCAGACACTGTGGCTTCAATGGCAGCTTGACAATCATCCACGGCTAAAGCGAGATGATGCAGGCCGGGACCACGTTTATCCATCCACCTTTGAATCGGAGAATCGGCGCTAATCGGACAAACCAGCTCGACCCGAGTCTCGCCGGCGTACATCATTTGTACTTCCACCCCCTGATCCTCGACAAGCTCGCGTGCACCTTCCCGCAGGCCGAGCTGGTCGCGCCAAATGGCAACTGCCTGGTCCAGGTCTGCGACTGCAATCGCAATGTGGTCAATGCCGTTGATTCGATTCATCAAGGAGGGAAGAGCAGATGCTCTTCACTCAAAGTATAGGGATGCTCAAACCCCACCGAAACCTCAGCCGCGATTACGGGTTATTCAATTACCCCTCGGGTATTACTGATAGCCAAGCCAATGCTCAAAAACCTTTTACCCACTATTGCCACTCTCTGCTCTAACGGCCTACTTGCCGACCCCGCGCCAGCCTCGATCTGTTGGCTTGGGGAATGATTTCTGCTAGCGGTCGTTTCAGTACTTCTCTAACCATTCCGAACAACCCCAGTTTGATTGGCATTACCGGCTACCCCCATGGCGGAGTGTATTTATTCTATTCACAATCCTTAAAACTCACCTTCAATGGAGTTGGTGTCACCATAAACTAGTGACATCTTGGAAACACCACACGTCCCCCCATCAAGCGAACTGGAGTTCGAATGCAATGTACACACCAGGTGGTCCGACGAGGACAACATGGGTGTGCTCAACAACGCGGTCTTTTTGACCTTGCTCGAGGAAGCACGTTTTTGTTATTTCAAGCATCTGGGCCTGCTTGAGCACAGCGCTAAAATCGGCTTCGTGCTCGGCCAGACCAATATCCGCTTTCTGCACCCCGGACACGGTCCGGCAGAGTTGACCATCGAAATGGCAACCACCCGTCTGGGCGAGCGGTCGTTCGATCAGGCCTACCGCGTAATCGGTCCCGACGGTACTCCCTGGGCCGAAGCGGTTGCGGTAATGGTTTGGTGGGACCACCAGACCCGTGGTTCCTGCCCGACTCCTCAAGCCTTTCGTGATGCAGTTATGCTGTGAGGTCCTGAGCCAAGTCCAAGCCCGTCATGCAAAAACTCATTGAATGCGTTCCCAACTTCTCTGAAGGCCGCGACCAAGCGGTCATCGGCGCACTTGCAGCGGTAATCACTGAAGCCGATGGGGTCACTCTGTTGGACGTCGATCCCGGGGCTGCGACCAACCGTACGGTAGTCACATTTGTCGGGGAACCGGGCAAAGTAGTAGATGCAGCGGTCGCGCTCGGCCGTAAAAATGTGGGGGGTATTCTGTGTGCTTGCCCACGG
>NVRO01000165.1 GCA_002400895.1 Planctomycetota bacterium | reverse complement strand
CGCCGTGGCCCATCTGGTTCCCGGCGCGTCGCCGCAATAGGGCGTTCCGCGGAAGACGTGGAAAACGAATAGACCACCCTTCCGTTGCGGACTCCTCGGCGGCAAAATGGTGGGATAATGTCTGAACTAACTACCAAGAAACAGGCTCTGGATTATCACAAAAACGGTCGACCCGGCAAATGCGAAGTTGTGCCGACCAAACCTTGCCTGACCCAAATGGACCTTTCGCTGGCATATACCCCGGGCGTTGCTGAACCATGCCGCGAAATCTATAAAAACCCCGACGCCGTCTATGACTACACCGCCAAGGGCAACCTGGTCGCGGTGGTCACCGACGGAACTGCCGTGCTCGGACTCGGAAACATTGGCCCCCTGGCTGCAAAGCCGGTCATGGAAGGCAAAGCTGTGTTGTTCAAGCGCTTCGCCGACATTGACGTGTTTGATATCGAACTCGCCACCACTGATGTTGACGAGATTGTACAGACGGTAAAAAACATTGCCCCCACCGTCGCCGGCATCAACCTTGAAGACATTTCCGCCCCGCGGTGTTTTGAAATTGAAAAACGCCTCAAAGCCGAGTTGGACATTCCGGTATTTCACGATGACCAGCACGGTACGGCATTGATTACCGGTGCCGCTCTGATTAATGCGGTTGAACTCGCAGGAAAAACTTTGGATGAGATACGGCTTGTTGTCAATGGTGCCGGTGCGTCTGCCGCTGCCTGTACCAACTTTGCGATTTCCCTTGGCGTTAACCGGGAAAACGTAATGATGTGTGATTCCAAGGGTGTTCTTTACAAGGGCCGTCCCGAGGGCATGAACAAGTACAAGGAACAATATGCGGTAGACACCGAGTGCCGCACCTTGGCGGACGCAATGGTTGGGGCCGATGTTTTCTACGGACTTTCCGTAGGCAATGTGGTTTCACCGGAAATGATAAAAACCATGGCAGCTAATCCGGTGGTCTTTGCATTGGCCAATCCCGATCCGGAAATACCCTATCCCGATGCGGTAGCCGCTCGGGACGACGTGATTATGGCGACCGGTCGCTCCGATTATCCCAATCAGGTCAACAACGTACTCGGCTTCCCCTTCATTTTCCGTGGAGCTTTGGATGTGCGAGCATCGACTATCAATGATGAAATGTTGCATGCCGCGGCGCACGCACTGGCAGAACTGGCCAAAGAGCCGGTACCTGATGTCGTTGCTCACGCTTACGGGATTGACGACATCAAATACGGCCGGGATTACTTCATTCCCATGGCGCTCGATCACCGTGTAATCCGCCGCGTGGCGGCGGCGGTGGCAAAGGCGGCAATGGATACCGGGGTTGCTCGTCGGATTATCGACCATGATGCCTACGTGCGCATTCTTGGCGAGCGCATCGGCGATGAACGAAACCTGATGCGCCGGGTAATCTCTCGCGCCAGGCGGGCAGAAAAGACCATCATTTATCCTGAGGGAGAGGCAGACCGCATTGTGATTGCCGCCGAGGCTGTAGTGCAAGAGGGGATTGCCCGCCCGATTCTGGTTGGCAATCGCGCCAAGATTGAAGCAGTTGCCCTCGAGCACAATGTCTCACTTGACAACATTTCCATCGCCGACCCGGCCGAGTGGGACCGCACTGAAATGTATGCGGAAGAACTTTATAAGGTGCGGCAACACCGTGGTCGCACATTGGAAGATGCTCGGCAGCGCATTCTCGACCCGATGTGGTTCGGGCCAATGATGCTGCGCATGGGCGACGCCGATGGTCTGGTTAGCGGTGTTACCCGCCGTGTTCGCAAGACCATGTCCCCGTTGTTGAAGATTATTCCACTTCGCGATGGCATCAAGCGCGCCTGTGGCATGACCATGGTATTCACCAAGGACGATGTCCTGTTCCTGGCCGACACCGCCATCAACATCGTCCCCAGCGAAGAAGACTTGGCGGAAATTGCACTGCTGGCTGCCGAAGCGGTGCAGCGCCTGGACATTGAGCCGCGGGTTGCAATGCTCTCCTTCTCAAGCTTCGGGGGCACTCCCCATCCCCGCTCCGAAGCAGTACGACGCGCCGTTGAAATCGCGCGCAAAAAAGCTCCGGATCTGATTATCGACGGTGAAATGCGTGTTGATGCAGCACTCGACCCGACCATTCAAGCACGCTACAAAAGCTGTCGGCTAGGTGGAAAGAAAGCCAATATTCTGGTTTTCCCAAACTTGGAGGCCGCCAATATCGGCTTCAACCTGATGCGCATCGTCGGCAACACGCCGGTGGTTGGCCCGGTCATGCTGGGACTTCAAAAACCTGCCCATATGCTGCAGCCGCACAGCGCAGGAGTGTCGGATGTCGTACGCTTGACTGCATTCGCATGTATGGATGCCGCCTCACGCTAGCCTTATCAACCATTGTTGGTGGTGGCTTTGCCTGTGTGGCTCCACCACCGGCGAGTTATGAAACCGCCGAGGGGGTAGTTCGGGCAGCCACGGTCGAGCAGGCTCAAGACGTACATTCAAGCGCCATCCGTTTGTCCAAAAAAATCAAGAGGATGTTGCCGACCTGCCTCGAAGACCCACTGGACATCTATGTTCACCCGGTCAATTCTTTTAAAAAACTGGATCGCAACCCGCGGGTTGGCGGATTCACCCAACGCATTGGCATTCCGGGGGTCTGGATTATGTCAAACAGAATCCATATGCCGGATAATTTCTACGAATTGGAATTGGCCCACGAGCTTGGTCATTTCTTGTTTCCACCGGAAATAAGCAACTTGCCGCTCTGGGTTCAGGAGGGAATCTGTGAATGGATCTCGTTGCGTCTGGTCGAGTCCGAGCGTTCGGAAGTTCGTCGCTACTCCCATGCCGATTCCCTCGCACATATTTGTGGAATGGAGCTGTTCATGCGCGAGGGCCGTAATGGCCGCAACTGGCTGACAATATCAATGGGACGGTCCAAGCTCACCATGAGAACTGTTGCGGAAAAAGAACTCTGGAAAGTTCATGTCGACAAAGCTCTCAATTACTCTCTGGGATGGCTTCTGATTGAATCCATCTCCGCCAACCAGCCTTCCGGCATGCTTGAACTGGAAGGATTATTCCGACTATGCGAACAGGGGAAATACGATCTGGATGCCTTGTGGGCGGAGGCCGGCTGGAATTCCACAACCGGAGTCGAAGCGCTTGAAGCAGTACTGAGCCAAGAAACAACTACCCGTTTTGTTTCTCATCACCTTCCACCAATCGCAAAATCTCTCACCCGCGTACTGCATGACTCGAACCAAACTTTGGATGATGTGCAAATGCTCTCCTCAATCCTCACCATGGATCTGTGGGTTGCAACATCTTGGGGCCAGCAAATAGATTTGCGTGCTATTCCGGAGTGGGAAAGTGCCTTGCGAAAAGCTCTGAACCTGAACTGAGCTTATGCCAACTGACTGCGTCTTGACCCTGCCCGTCCGGCAGAACCCCGAACATCTTGAGCGGGATGTAATCCTCGGCCTCCTGGCCGGAGAGCTGGGTTGTCCGCGCGAACAAATCGCCGATTTTAGATTGCGACGCTTTAGTTTTGACGCCCGACCACGCCACATGACATGGCACGCTGCCTTTGAGGTCTGGGAGGATGGTGAAGATGTTGTCGAAGTGACCTACGAAGTTGACTGTAAGCCGCCATCGCCCCGCGGCGATGACGCCCCGCACGTCGTGGTGGTCGGTTGCGGTCCTGCCGGGCTGTTCTGCGCAATGGATTTGTTGCGTTCCGGTGCCCGCGTCACCTTGTGCGAACGCGGCAAGGACGTCCAGGAGCGCCGCAAGGACATTGCCAATATCAACCGCGGGAAAGCAGCCGACCCCGAAAGCAACTACTGCTTCGGAGAAGGAGGCGCTGGCACTTATTCGGACGGTAAATTATTCACCAGATCGGGTCGTAAAAAGGATGTGTTTCGTGTCCTGGAAGAATTGGTGTCATTTGGCGCACCGGAAAGCGTGCTCTCATGCTGGCGCCCCCACATTGGCAGCAACTTGTTGCCCAAGGTTGTAAAGAGAATTCGTCGGTGTATTGAAGAAGCCGATGGCAAAGTCTGTTTCAATACTCGTGTTGACAAACTTCTGGTAGAGAATGGGAAGATTACCGGGGTCGAGGTCAGTCGAGATGGAGTTGGGGACTCCGAATCAATTGAAGCTGACGCCGTCGTGATTGCCGCCGGCCACTCCGCCCTCGACACGCTGTTGGCGGTGAGCGAAGCCGGTGCCGCTCTCGAAGCCAAGGGATTTGCCCTTGGAGTCAGAGTCGAGCACTCTCAGGAATGGCTCGACAGCATTCAATATCACGGCGCCGAGGACGCTGTCGACATGCCGGCTTCCTTTTACGAACTCTCCGCTAAAGCCGGCGAACACGGAGTTTACTCCTTTTGCATGTGCCCCGGCGGTTGGGTGGTGCCCAGCCAGACAACTCCCGATCGCTTGGTGGTTAACGGCATGAGCATGGCCAAGCGAGATTCACCGTACGCCAATTCGGGGATTGTCGTTTCGGTTAACCCCGAAGATTGGTGCGGACGACGTGGCAATCGTTGGGGTTGGGGTAGACTGATCAAGCAGGCGGCGACACTTTCCAGCAACCAGATGTTGCATCAGGTAGTAATCGGCGCCGTTGGTGGCGAAAAGATAAATGTTGCCGAGGGTCGTTTACCGGAAACTCCGCTCGATGATCCTTTATTCGGAATCCGCATCCAAATCGCCCTGGAAACGATTGCCGCCATTGCTGGAGGAGGAGACAACAAGGCCCCTGCACAAACTTGTGCGGACTTTATCAACGAAACAGGCAACAGCCACGAGCTGCTGGCGTCCTCTTATCTTCCAGGTCTCACCCCGGCAGACTTCCGCAACATTCTGCCCCATGGATTAGCCAAGCGCTTGCATATCGGCTTAATGGCATTCGACCAACGGCTTGAAGGATTTGCTTCCTCGGCCGGTCAAATGATTGGGGTAGAAACCCGGACTTCATCCCCGGTGCGGGTAAGACGAGAACCGGAAAGTTGTGAAAGTGTAAGCCTGAAAGGGCTTTATCCTTGTGGCGAAGGCGCCGGCTATGCGGGTGGAATTGTCTCTGCCGCGCTGGATGGCCGCCGGGTGGCAGCAGGTGTTGTCGCGGCATTGAAATTGCTAGACCACAAACAAACCACTTAGGGTTTCCACAAGCGCTCAAATATTTCCGGTAGCGGCGCTTCCACCTCCACTCGTTCGTCCCTGGTGGGGTGCGGAACTTCCAGGCGCCTGGCATGAAGCGCAACGCTGCGGTCGGACAATGGCTCACGCGCACCGTATTTCAAATCTCCCAAAAGCGGGACACCGAGAGTTGCGGCGGCCACCCGGAGCTGATGGGAACGGCCAGTGATTGCTTCCATCTCCAAAAACACATTGCCCTTGGAGCGCCTCAGCACCCGCCAATGGGTGCATGCTTTTTTTGCGCCTTCAATTCCCGGGGTGACCGCGTGCACGATATTGCGGACGCGGTCCTTGAGTAGCCACTGCTCAAGCTCTCCCGAATCTTCATTCACCGTTCCGCTTCCAATCGCCCAGTAGATTTTGCTTACATCGTTGCGCCGCCAGGCCTCGGAGAGACGCCCGGCTGCCTTGCTGGTGCGGGCAAACATGACCACGCCGGAAACCGGCCGGTCAAGGCGATGAACAACACCCAGAAATACCTTGCCGGGCTTGTGAAACTCCTGCTTCAGCCATATTTTGCCCTGGTCGAGGAGGGATTCATCCTCAGAGGAATCCGGAACCACCGGCAATCCCGCCGGCTTTGCCATTGCCAGCAAGTGATTATCGCTGTGAAGTATTTGGCTTAAATCCATTGTTTTATTATGCCCAACTCGTTTCAGTATAGCTAGTTATGTGTTTGGAGTGCAGGTTTCCTAGGATGTTGCATACTGGATGGATGAAACTTCTTTCCTGCACCCTGCTGGCAGCGGCCGTCGCCCTTCCCCTCCACGGCCTTTCCCTAAATACCCCCACTCTTTCCGTAAACAACTTCAATGCTGGTGATTTTGCCATCTTCGAGGTGGTTGAGGCTACACCTCACTCGCCGGTAATGTTTGCCATGTCCTTCCGCGGTGGTGGCCCAACCAACACTCAAGACTTCGGAATTGTTTACTTGAGCAAGCCATTTCACATGATGCCAACGATTGTCTCGGATGCTCTCGGTGTCGCCATCAATGAGCTGAAAATACCTCGGGCGTTCCAGGGGCGTCATTTCTGGTTTTTGGCTTACGATGTGGCTACAGCCACCTTCACAAATACCGTTGAAGCTGTAGTTCAGTAACCATTCATTCTGAACACGCCCGATTCCTGACACCTTGAATCATTAAACCCGGGCGCAATACCCGCAGGGGAGTTGGCGAGGCCCGCCCTGTTCGGGTAGCGCAAGCTCCCCAACTTCAACTTGGTCAAAACCAAGGCTACGCATCAGGTTGAATATGGCCAGAGGTGAGAAATCGATGGCATAAGCGGACAAGCAGAGTCCGAAACTGCTCGTTTCACGATTCAGTAATGTTGAACAATCCGCCAACAAAATGGCAATGCCAGTTTCAAACAGCCACTTCTCGCCTTTGGGGCCGCGGCCGTATGCCG
>NVRO01000164.1 GCA_002400895.1 Planctomycetota bacterium | reverse complement strand
GCAAGGGCAAGGGCGAAGGCAAATCGCTGCGAGTTCGCTTTGGTCGGCGTGAACCGGTGCGCCCGGCATCCTGTCCTGGTGGCACCAGAGTGGTGGTCGAAGATATATTTGCCGAGTTGCCGGCTCGCTTGAAATTCATGAAGCGGATTTCAACCGAATTGCGCCATTGCTCGGTCTGGGTCGAGCGCTTGTCGCTTGCTCATCCGGGGGTCGGATTCCGGCTTGAACACGAAGGCCGTAAATTGTTCGAAGTGCTGCCAGACGACCAGCTCGACCAACGCTGCCGCAGAGTATTCGGCGATGGGGTTGGCGCAGCAATGGTCTCGCTAAGTTACGACTCTGCCGTCGCCAAGTTGGAAGCGATGGTCGGTCCGCCGGAGTCTGCACGGCGCAATGCCACTCAGGTCAATATTTTCCTGAACGGACGATGGGTTCGCGATCCGCGACTGCTCCGGGCAGTCAAGGAAGGGGTGCGTGAATTTCTGCCAATCGGACACTACCCGACGATTTATCTGGCCCTGGCGGTTCCGCCCGAGCGGGTCGATGTCAATGTTCATCCGCAGAAGACCGAGGTGCGTTTCCGTGACGAACGTCAGGTAATCGGAGTAGTAATCAAGTCGATTCAGCGTGGTTTGTCACAAGCTCCCTGGTCGACTCGTGCGGCCGGCTCAATCGGCGGTTCCTTCGGCGGCCTGAACCCTCCCGGTTATTCCTGGGAACGCCCGCTGGAAGCAGTCGGGCTCGCTGACCGGGTTGCCGATGGCGGACCACAAGTGTCCGCCGAGCCCCCTGTTGCTGCTCAAGTGGAGTTGGGATTCGACCAACTCGAAGTTGACCACGACAACTTCCTCGCCGTCGCCCGAACTTTTTTGGTCCGGGAACTCCCGGGAGGCATGGAAATAATCGACCAGCACGCCTTGCATGAGCGGGTTAATCTGGAAGAATTGCGCGCTGAAATACGTAAAGGCAAGGTCGTATCCCAGCCCTTGTTGATTCCTTTGCTGGTAGAGGTCGATCGCAGTGAACTCGACTTGCTGTGCTCAAAGGCCGAAGTTTTTTCCACCCTGGGAATTTCTTTGGAAGCGTTCGGCGAAACCACAATTGCCATCAACTCGGTACCGGCACGCTTGTCACGCCTGCAGCCGCAGCAGTTGGTAATGGACCTGTTGGAAATTGCCAGTGAGTTTCGTGCGGCGACTGCTGACCAGTTGCAGGAGGAGACTCTGCACCGAATATCCTGCCGCGGGGCGGTGATGGCCGGGGATTATCTGGACCACCAGGCGTTGGCCGATTTGCTCAAACGCGGTGCCAATCTGCCCCAGGACCGCACCTGTGCGCACGGCCGCCCAATCCGCGTTTTCCTCTCCCACAAGGATCTGGAAAAGGCTTTCTACCGCCGCTGAGCTGACCGATTACGCTCTACTGGGGGCGGAGATTTCCACTTCAGTGCGTGAATCTCGATGGGCCGTATCGGCGGTTCACCAACCGGGCCCGGTGCAAACTCGCGGATTAACTGGGGAGCAAGCAGGCCTTCGAAGTTGCGGTAGTGGCTGAGGGTGAAACGTGGTTGCGACCGCCACAGTGCTTTGCCTTGTTGGTCAACTGCCGGACGGCCCTTTTGGTCAAGTAAGGGAATCCACAGCTGCAGGGAATCAAGGCGATGGTGCTCACCGTCGAAGACCAATTCAAAAGGATGATTAAGGGTCTGGTGCCTGATGCTGCCGCTGATAAATACTTGCTTGCCGCGTTCTTTCAGCTGTGGCTTGATGGCTTGTTTGGCGAGGTCGTTCAGGTCGAACATCAGTCGCAAGCGCTCGCATAGCTCGATTGCCTGGTCGATTGCTTCGCGATCCTGGGTGAATTCCCGTGACGACAAATCGATTTCCTCGCCGCCCTTTTCTTGCAACCAGTACGAGTTTCCGTCAAATCCCTTGGCAACACTAACTCCACGGTTGGGGTCGTCAAGAACCAGCTTGACGCGACCGCCGTCGGCGCGGGCGTACTCCACCAAAAGATCAATGTCGTTGCGTTGTTGGTCGCGTTCGCGGATATTGAGGGAAAGACTGAAGCCCTCGACCGGGAGTAATTTTCCAGCTGCTCGATCGGGCTGCTGAGCGGCAGCCGCTCGGGACAGGAATTCCATCGCCGTGCCGGTCTGCGGCTGGCAACAGACCATCAGTGCAAGGCTCAACATTCGATTTGCTCCAGCCACTTTTTAAGCGCTGTGCCCAGGGTCGGGCTGGATTTGTGCTCACGCTTCAGCTTGCCTATCTCGGCTTCATAATCGACTACCAGGCGGCATAATTCCTCGGGAGTTTCGCCGATGATGGCATGGCCGAGCTCGGCCATTTTGTCGGCCAACTCACATTGGTGGTTGTCAACGTGTTCACCATACTTGTGCAAGCGAGGGACGGTAATTGCCACCTTGTCAATCCAGGCGCACGAAAGCAGCGAGCCGGCCCCGGCATGAGTTACCACAATGCGAGCGTCCTCTACCCGTTGCGCAAAGTCCTGATAGGAGAGCCATCTTTCCCATGAGGCGTGCTGGGGGACTTCCGTATTGTCCGCAATTTGAATGAATACTTCTTCATCAGGAAGCTCGGTAGCAACCAGGTCGGCAGCGTCGATCATGCGCTTGAAATCAAACTGCTCGGTTCCGACGGTGAAAAAGATCATCAGACGTTGCGGCCCTCGTAGTCGATCTTTGCTTTAAGTTCGGCCAATTCTTCCCACTGACCGAAGAATTTGTCGACCACCGGCAAAATCATTTTGCCAGCGGTAGATATGGTGTGAATACGGGTAATACACTCCAGGTAAACGGTACGGATGCCGAGTGATTTGCCAACCCAGATGAACGGTACCGCGACCCCGGCCCCGGTGGAGACAACTACGTCGGGACGCTCGCGACGCAACACTCTCCACGCCAACCAGAAATTCTTGACCAGGTTCTTGAGTGAGCGATTGGTCGGATAGTGGGCCCAGATGACCCGCTCTCCCTCGAGCAGGGTCTTGGCGTCCTGCAAAGGAAAGGTGACAAAAAAACGATCATGATCTTCCCACCCCTCGCGCAGATTCATCATTTCCAGCAGATGGCCACCGGTCGAAGTTACGAGGGCAAGCTTCACTGATTCATCCGGCGTTCATGGTATTGGCGAATCCGGTCGTAAACCGGTTCCAGTACCTTGCGCGGGGTGTACGGCTCGGCAGCGCGGACACAGGCTTGACGGTTACGCGGCTGCGACAGTACCTGCACCACGGCATCGGCGATGCACTCGGCGCTGCGTTCCTCGACGATGCGGCCATGCTCAGGGGCGGTGATTACTCGCGGTGCCTCGCCAACCTTGGTGGTTACCACCGGAACCCCGGCAGCCAGCGCTTCAATCATCGACAGCGCCATTCCCTCAAAGGCGGAGGAAAGAACAAAGAGGTCGGCAGCATTCTGCCAGTTGGCGACTGCGGACTGCCCGAGGGTCCCGGCGAAGAACACCGATTGTTCGAGGCCAGCGCCAGCAACAAAGGCGCGCATTTCGTTTTCGAGCGAGCCGGCCCCGGCCAGTACCAGTTGGACATCGGGGCGGGCCGTTTGCAACAGTTTCCAGGTTTGCATCAACAGCATCGGATCTTTTTGACCTTCGAAACGAGCGGCAAAAAAGGCAATTTCCTTGGCCGGGTCGGCGCCAAGTTCGGCGCAAAGCTGCTTGCGCAACTTCTTGCATTTACGGATTGTCAGTGGGTAAAAAACATGATCATCCGCCCACGTGGGCAGCCACTCGGCGCGGTCCTTCATTATCGGGTAGTGTTCCTTCCACCATTCGATTCCGTCGGAGCGTTCCGACCACAGAAAGTCCATCTTCGGCAATATTCGTTTTTCCAGAGCAAAGTAGGCCTTCGGAAATCTGCTCCAGGTCACTTCGGTATTCTCGTGGAGAATCTGGTCCTCCACGTGGTAGTGGAGGAACATCAATTTCTGGGAGTCGATGTCGTGGGTGGCCCAGGCAGTTTCCAAGCGGTGAAACAATTGGCTGATTCCGGCGAGGTCGAATTGGTGTCGCGTCCGCCGTAACTTCCAGGTGTAGCGGAAGCTGAGTGGCACCCGCGCACGAATTGACGGGTGGTCAACCAATAACGGAAACCAGCGCAACTGGCGGCCTTCGACTTCAACTGAATGCCAACTTCGGAGGCGGCTGTCCTTGGGATCGGAGGTAATCCCCACCAGCTCCACCTGAAGATCCTCCGGCGCGCAAGTGATGAATGCATTAATCATCGTGCCCACCCCTGATGCATAGGGCACACAGGGGTCATGGGGGTGGAGCAGAACCGCACGCATGGCGAACACTTTATGATAGATTCAGCGGAGTTCCTAGGATGTTTCCTGCACTGTCTTTACCTCCCCAGCATGGTCCTCAATCAACATCCCCCAATTCGCCTGGAACCAGCCCCCGGAATGGTTCTGTTGTGTCTCCCGGATTCCCGCTTCAAGCGGGCCCAATTGGAAGTCCATTTCGACCACTACGTTGGGGATGGACTGAGTCCGGCTCGTACCCTGCTGGTGCGATTGCTGGAGCAGGGCAGCGCCAGGCATCCGAGCCAAATGGCCATCACCCGGGCAGAGGAGTTGCTTTACGGATCAGAAATTCAGATTGATGGCGATCGTCTGGCGGAATCACACCGCTTCAGTCTGGGAATGGCATGGGTCGGCGATCGTTTTTTGCCAAAAGGAGCAGGGGTCGAGCATGGCACCCTGAGCTTGGGCCGGGAGCTGTTGACCGAGCCATTGCGGGGAGCGGGTGGCGAACTTTTTCCACCAGCAAGTTTCGAGCGCGAGCGCCAACAATTGGTACGTCGCATCCAATCACTCAAGGACGATCGCGCGGCCTGGGCCCACGAACGATTCCTCGCTTGTCTCTGTGAGGACGAACCCTACGGTATCCCGCCATGGGGGAGTGCGGAACAAATCGCAGCACTTGAACCGGAAGATTGTGAGCGTGCGCGGCTCGGCCTGCTGGCCTCCGCTCCGCTGACTGCGGTTGCGGTCGGACCAATCAATCCCGACGAGCTGGCTACCTGGCTGGAGAGCCTGGGCGGCGACCGCGCCAAACCATTGCCGTCGACCACCACCCGGGATGCCGGTGAGCTGCGCGAAGTACGTGAGCATTTAGCAATCGACCAAGCCCGCTTTTTGATGGGGTTTCGTTTTTCTCCGCCCGCGGATGCGGAGCAGATGGAGGCGCTCTCACTCACCTCCTCGCTGCTGGGTGGCGGGACTCATTCACGCTTGTTCCGGGTGGTGCGCGAAGAGCGTTCATTGTGCTATGGAATCTCGTCTTCAATCCGTACCCGCAAGGGCATTCTTACCGTTGGCGCCGGGATAGATGCGGATAGCTATGAAGAAGTCCGTGACGAAGTCCAGAATCAAATTGGACAACTGGCCTGCGGCGAGTTCAGTGAAAAGGAACTCTCCTTGACCAAGGTTAATTTACTCAATGACCTTGACGCCCTCGGTGATAGTGCGCCCAGTTTGGCCGGGTTTTTTACCCGTGAAGAGCACCTTGGTTTTGGCCGTACTCCCGCTTGTCGGGCGGAAATGATTAAATCCATCGGGCGCGATCAGATCATGGCGACCGCAGCCGGGTTCGCGCCGGATCTCGCCTATTTACTGTCCGGGGATGAGAACTGATGAAAGCAGAAAAGATTACTCACGAAAGACTTGGTGAAACTGTCTGGTTGGCTCGGGCGAGCTGTGGAGCCGAGATTGCGCTGATTCCCAAGCCCGGCTTTGCCACTTCCTCCGGTTGGTTCGGGTTGCGCTATGGCAGTACTGACACCAAGTTCCGGGTTGGCGAGCAGGAAGAGATTCTGGTTCCCGACGGCAGCGCTCATTTTCTGGAACACAAGTTGTTCGAGGGCCGGGAAGAAAAAGTATTTGATCGTTTCGGGGAAATAGGAGCCGACTTCAACGGCGGTACCGGGTTCCGCAGCACCACTTATCATTTCACTTCTGCCGGACGCTTTGTCGAGGGATTGGAGGTGTTGCTCGATTTTGTCCAGCATCCCCTGATTACTGAGGAGCGAGTGGAAAAGGAAAAGGGCATCATTGAACAGGAGGTGCGGATGTATGAAGACCTGCCCCATTTTCGTGGTTTGTTTCTCCTCCATCGCGGGCTTTACCACCAACACCCGGTGAGGATTCCACCTGGTGGAGCGGTCTCCGAAGTTCGCCGTACCAGTGCCGCCCACCTGCAAGCCTGCTTCGATGCCTTCTATCGCCCGGAAAATATGAAATTGGCGCTGGCGGGAGATTTCGACCCGGAGGAAGTTTTCGCCATGGTCGAGGATCGACTTGACTCCAGTAGTGGTCGCCCGGAAGTTACCCGCCTTTATCCAGAGGAAGCTGAAACCCCGTGTGCGGCGGTGATGGAGGAGTGTTTTGAAGTGGTGCGTCCCCACATCTGGATCGGCTGGCGTGAGTCTGCCGGGCTTGGTTTGGGACCGGAAAACCTGCGCCGGCATGTGTTGGCATCATTGGTGCTCGACCTCGCTTTGGGTGATGCCTCGGTGCATCATCAGGAGCTTTACGAAACCGGTATCGTCGACCAATCCTTCCATACCGGATACAGCAGCGATTCTGATTGGGGCTATGCGGTTGCGGCGGGCGAGAGTGACAAT
>NVRO01000163.1 GCA_002400895.1 Planctomycetota bacterium | reverse complement strand
GAACATCCAGACCCGGGCACCGAGACCGGCGGCCATCCACGCGGCGCTGGTGCCAACTATCCCCCCACCAAGAATCATGACGTGGCCAGGCTCCACCCCGGGGATTCCTGCCAGCAGCACTCCCCGGCCACCAAACGGCTTCTCCAGATACTTGGCACCTTCTTGAACGGCCATCCGCCCGGCAACTTCTGACATCGGAGTCAACAGAGGTAGCTTGCCGTCAACTTCCAAGGTTTCGTAGGCAAAGCAATGAGCACCTGATGCAAGCATGCCCTCGGTCAGGGTGCGGTCGGCAGCAAAATGAAAGTAGGTGAACAAGGTCTGGCCCGGGCGAGAGCGGGCGATTTCATCCGCTTGTGGTTCCTTGACCTTGAGAATCATCTCGGCCTGTTCCCAGAGTGAGTCACGGTCGGTGATGGTTGCGCCGGTGTTTTTGTATTCCTCGTCGCTGAATCCTGAGCCGGAGCCAGCCGAGGTTTCAATGATTACTTTATTACCCGCACTGATTAGAGATTGGGAACCCGCTGGCGTAAGCGCCACACGGTATTCAGAGGGTTTTATTTCTTTAGGGACGCCGATGATCATGATGGTTCGGGGGAGGCAGGGAAGTGCTCAATTCTAAGCCTTCGGGTGAAACCACATCACCCTTAGAATCCGGGGATGGAATCCACTGCCCAACGCCTCCGGGAGGTTCGCGACAAGCTGTCTGCAGCGGCCGCCGCCAGTGGACGTTCGGCCGAATCGGTGGAAATCATTGCAGTGGCAAAAACAGCCACGGCTGAGAGCCTGTGCGCGGCCTGGGAGGCGGGTCAGCGCCATTTTGGACATAATCGCTTACAGTCGTTGGCCGCCCACCATGCGCTCATACCTGAGGCCAATTGGCATTTTATCGGGCTCCTTCAGCGCAATAAGGCCAAAGCGGCATTGGAAATGTCCCTGCTGTTGCACACCATCGGAGACCTCCGTATTGCGGAACGCTGTAATCGTCTCTCCGAGGAGGCTGGCCTCACCTGCTGCGTACTGGTTCAAGTGAACTCCACACCAGAGGATGGGCGCTATGGCTGCCAGCTCAATCGACTGGAGGAGTTCCTGAGCGAGCTAAGCCCGCTGAGCAACCTCCGGGTTGATGGGCTGATGACATTGGCCCCCAATAAAGCCACCGAATCCACCCTGCGGCGGGTCTTTTCAAGCGTGCGCGAGGGCGCCCAACAACAAGCCGCCAATGGGCTGCTGCCTACCTCTCCACAACTATCAATGGGGATGAGTAATGACTATGAAATCGCGGTGGCGGAGGGAGCTACATTAGTACGTGTAGGTCGCGCAATCTTCCCCGCTGCGACCTTCAGTTGAGAAATCGTGAGCAGTAAACTCCATTGGCAATTCAATGGACTTGAAGGTGTATTTCAAGTCCGTACGGGTGAACTGAATCTGGTCTTGAGTCCCTCCGATGGTCTCGACCGGATAGCCCGCCCGACCCCCGGGGCAGATGGGTTCAAGATTACCGAGGAGGAAGGCGGGAAATTGCTGCTTGAAGCACTTGGTGAGGTTCGACTGCTGGTTGGCAACAGCCGCCTTGGGCGGGCCAAGTTGGCCTCCGGCGGAAGTATTAAATTTGAGCTGGACAGTGCTGTGGGGATGTTGAGTGCTGAAATAGGAGATTCATCCAATGACCCGAATATCGGGAAGGAAGTAGGCGGTTATAAGATTCTGGGAGTTTTAGGTTCCGGTGCGGTTGGTGTCGTTTATCGAGCATTACAGTCCACGCTTGACCGCACCGTCGCCTTGAAGGTGCTCAACTCGCGCGCCGCACAGGATCCCCTGGCGGTGACCTCATTCAAGCGTGAAGCGGTTTCAGCGGGTCGCTTGAGCCATCCCAATCTGGTGCAGGTCTACGACGTTGGTGCCGCTAACGGGCTGCATTACTACTCGATGGAGTTGGTAAGTGGAGGCACACTCGAAGACCAACTACGCGAGCAGGGCCCGATGCCATGGCGCAAGGCATTGGAGGCTGTTCGCGATTGCGCGCTGGCGTTGGCTTATGCTCAGCAACATAATCTGGTTCACCGGGATGTCAAGCCGGAAAACCTGATGTTTGCGGATTCGGGCCATGTGAAACTTGCGGATCTGGGTTTGTCCGCCACCCGGGGAATGCTCGACCAGGAGACTATTGGTGGTACCCCCCACTTCATGGCGCCGGAGTGCGCCCGCGGGGATGATTTCGACCACCGCGCGGACATGTATTCGCTCGGCTGCACCATGTTCCGATTGCTGACCGGAGATACCGTTTTCAGTGGCAACAACGTGCGCGAGATTTTGCGCCACCAGGTGGAATCCGAACCACCGAGTTTGGCCGACCATGGCCTCAAGGTCCCGGTGGGGGTCGAACATCTCCTATCCAGCTTGTTGGCAAAGGACCCGGATGAGCGACCGGATTCAGGCACCGAGGTTGCACTTGAATGTGAGCTCCTGCTCGAAAAAAGAAAGAGCAATAAATTTGCCCTGATCGGAATAACAGGAATGCTGGGAGTTGTCGCTTACCTGGCTATTACTGAGCGGGACAAGGAGCCGGTCGACCCTACTATTGTCGAGGTGGTCCGTAATGACCCGGCCGCTGTCGCCAGGGAAGCTGAGTTGCAAATACGATTGGACTTTGCCAATGCCAAAGGGCAACCCGAGATTGACCTCAAGCGGGTGGCTTTGGAGGAATTCATTGCCAAGCACCCCGATTCAAGCCTGGCGACTGAAGCCGCTACTTTGCTGCGCCTACTTCCGACCAAGGTAGAGGAGGGGATTGCCGACCCCGCGGCATTGGCGGTGACAATCCTCGAAGCAGAACTTGTCGCAGCCTTTGACGGATTTCGATATGTCGAGCTACTTGAGCAATTGGCAGCTGACCATCCGCATCTGCGCCAGGAAGATCGCCGCCGTCTGCAGGCAATCATGCTTGAATCGGTTTCCGGCGTGGTCGCCGGCTGGGAGGCTGAACATGCGCAGTCGCTACTCGAGGATGATTGGGTGCGAGCAGTTGAACTTGAAAAACAAATCGGTTCGCTTGCTGCGGCGTCACCCTCGAAGTTGACCAGCCGCCAATGGCGACAAGTTGGCGAGCGTTTGGCGCTGGACCTTGCTGCTGCCCAATACCTGGCTCGGGAGCGCATTCTGCGAACGGCCAGGGTTGAATTACTGGTCGGTATCCAGACCTCGATTGCCGACCCGATTCGCCAACTCGACTTTGTTAGTGCGAGCGAGGCGTTGGAGGGGATTCTTGACCGCTGCACCGATGAACGCCTGGTAGCTATGGCTAGGCCGATAATCGGGATGTGCGAACTGGCGTCGTCCGCAGTCGCCAGTCTGCAATCCCAACTTGCGTCTGGTGATGGGCTATTCATTGTCGACCCGCTTGACGGCAAGCACGCCCGAGTTGTCGCTCTTGGACCTGCCGGAGTGGAAATAGAAACCCAACAGCACGGCAAAAAAGTCAGGCGCGTCGAATCGTGGGAGCGGATGACCAGGCCTGAAGTGTTGGCCGGCTTGCTTGAAGCGTCCTCGGCAAGACCCGCTGCCGCCACCGCTTGCTATCTGTTGGTTGGGAGCCACCGTGTCGGAGCTGCTCTGCGCATTTTGGGAACTGCCGCGCCCGGTCCAAGCACTCTCGACCAACTGCGAGTTCAAGCAGAATCATTTGCCTGGCAATTCCCCAATGGTGTTGCCCCCACTGACCCAGCATTATTGAATGAAAAAGCCGCCCTGGAGGCCGCGGCCGGGGTTTGTCGCGAACTAGTTCGCGGCGATGACTTCGGTGCCCTGTTGTGGCTGGAGCAGCTGAGCGCCAGATTCAGTCTGCTTGCGGCGATTGCCTCGGATGGCTCCAGCGAGTTTGGAATCAAGCCGTGAAACGGAATAATGCCATCCTGATGACTGCGTGCAAATGAGTGGCCGCGTAGTGGTATTGGCCTCCGGCGGCGGGCGTTCTCTCGAGAACCTGCAGCAGCACATTGATGATGGTCGGCTTGCAGCCGAGTTGGTCGGCCTGGTTGTTTCCCGCCAACCATTGGGAGTGATTGAACGCGCCGAACGTCTGGGAATCCCATGGCAGGAAATCGGTCGTTCCACCCACCCGGAGCTAGCAGACCGTGACCTCGCATTGGTCAAGGTCATCGATGCCATGCATCCTGATTTGATTGTCATGGCTGGTTGGTTGGCGTTGCTCCCAATCCCCTCCCAATGGACGGGAAAAGTAATCAATATCCATCCGGCTCTGCTCCCTGCTTATGGTGGCAAGGGTTATTGGGGTAATCACGTACACGCAGCGGTTTGCGCTGATGGTCCGCTGATTAGCGGTTGTTCGGTGCACTTCGCATCCCTGGAGTATGACCAGGGAGCATTGATTGCCCAGGAAGCCGTTCCCTTGGCCGCTGCCGACGATGCCGAGAGTCTTGGGGCGCGGGTGTTCGATGCCGAAAAGCGAGTCCTGCCCGAAGCAATTGCCCATGTTTTGAGTGGGCGAGCATGCCTGGTTGGTGGGCAAACCGAGTGGAATATAGGTTGATCAGTGCCCCGCAAGGCTGACTGCCAGGCGATGCATTTGGCGGTTGATTGGCACAGCCGAGTCGGAATCGACACTGGCCACCAACACCGAGGAGCCATCTCCTGCCCACCACAGGAGTTCAAGTCCGTTGTTTGCAAGAGGTTGGCGCGAGCGGGAAAGGACAATACTACCGGTAGGTGGTGACTCCGGACGGTCCTGCAAACCCTTGGTCTCCAACGCGCAAATCATGCTTGTCAGGCGATCCAGATTGTTGCCGTCACCCTTATCTGTTTCATGGCCGGTGGAGAATTGCCAACCCCGGCGACTACGGCGGAAGGTCGTTTCCAGGGAACCAGCAGAAATCCTCAGTGATCGGACTTCGTCCGGGAGCAAGTCGAACAATCGTTCGCTGCGCAAATCTTCCAAGCTGAGTTGATGGAATTGAAAGTCCTCGGGGGATACCGGCAATGGATATGGACGCAGCGAGTTCAGGACAAAACGTTGATAGTAAAAAAGCTCCTGCTGCTCTTGTTTCGAATGAAATTCCCACCGATAACCCTGTTCACGAAGTAGTTTCGACTGGCTGGGAGTGGCCGCGTCTTCACGCAGGTCGTAGCTTCGCGCGCGCAGTACTCGCCGTAACATAGTCAGCCCATATTCACTCAATGGATACTCCGCCGGAGAGGTCAGCCACCAGGTGCGACCGCGCAATTCCATTTCAAGACTGGGGTCCCCTCCGGGCGGGGTTAGTTTGACCCTCTTGATCAAGTTGCTGTCATGAATTACGGTGGGATCGCGCCAATCGTTGGCGGGCCGACGGATGACGTCATAAGCGCGTTTACTTATCAGGAATGCAACTCCGGAATAAGAAGCAGCGTAATAGTCTCCGGAAATATCGGCTACCCCCAGCTTCAGTTCCCAGGTTGCACCGCCGTGGTCGACGACTTCGACGGTGATTCGTGCCGGACTAAGGCCGAGCTCCACTGCAGTACTGGTTTCCCATTCAGGCGGCAGTTCACTGCTCGGATCCCGGCATAGGGCGGACAAAAGGCTCTGTACCGCAGCCAGGTCGGCGAGATCCTTTAGTGGTTCGGTCATGATCCAGTTCTTGGCGCCGGACCGTTGAAGTCGAGTTATGAGTTCGGCCCGATTAGGATCATGAATCGTAATTGAAGAGATTTCCTCGGCTGCAAGCGGCAGCACACTGGGGGTTGAGTTGACTACCGACGAATCGGAATCTACAGGTGATTTATCGCTTTTCCACAGCAATACAGCGCCAGTAATGGCAAGCACCAGAGTCAAAAGGAAGAGGCGGACTGGATTCATCAACGGTGGGAAACTTATCGTCGGCGGCGCCAAAAGACCAGGAAACCAATCAGCAAGGTGCACCCGGGCAGGGTCAGGATGGAGAAATTGGCAATCCGCGCGCGGACTTGCTCGGAAGGCCTGAATGGGAGACTGGGAAGATTGACCAGACCGGACTTGCTGGCTTCCGAGCCGAGTAGCCAGCGGGTGGAGGAACTGAGGAAATCGCGCTCCCGTAAATTGGGATCGAAAAAGAGGCCGGTGGAGCCCAGCATCAAAGTGCGACCCTTCAAATTGCCGGTGGGAGTCCACAGTTCGCAGGCCACCGCCAGCGGAAATGGGCCTCGCGAATCGTTCGGGCCGGGAACAAAATCGGGCAAATCACTGTGTTCAACCCAGGCATTACGGTCCATCCAAAATACCTGCTCACGCGAATATTCATTGTCGCCTCCCCCAATCGAGAGCGGGCGGGCACCAACCATCAGCAGGTGGCGCTGGGCAAGGTAAATGCTGGCAGTAATCGGGTGAAATTGAGCCAAACGTGACGGAGGTATCTCGAGCGCATTGGCACATTGGCTGGTTCCGGTAGTCCCACGCCACTTTTGGCAAACCAGCCCCTGGCCGAAGGAAACCCCGCGAGCGGCTAATCGTCGATTCCAATTTTCGGTAATGTTGGCAGGTGATGAAAACCCCAATGCGATTAGCAAAGGCAGTCCGGAAGAAACCCATTCTTCGACCGCGGCAACATCGGATTCCAGCATGGCAGTTCCCTGACCTGGAATCATCAGCAAACTGAAGCCATCATCGACTCCGGGAACATGGTCGATGGCCATCGGGTCAAACCCCTCCCCGCGCAGTAAGCGTAGTAAAGGTGCTAATGCTTCGGAGGTTCCGGCAGGTCCCGGTCGATGCCCGGAGAGAACGGCAATCCTGGTGAGTCCAGCAGTGCCAAGTCGGAGCGCCGCGGTGGCAATGGCCGGGTCGATGCGTTGCCGCAGAATCCTTGCGG
>NVRO01000162.1 GCA_002400895.1 Planctomycetota bacterium | reverse complement strand
CGCGCACGGCGATCACGGGGGCTTTGTCGGATTACGTTTTCAAGCAGGGTAATTGCCTGCTTGGGCTGCCCGGCGTTCAACAGAACGCTAGCCAATCTGGAGAGCAATTCGGTATCGTCACTGTCGGTAAGATTCAGTCTCTTGCCAATTTCCGCACACAACTCCAAGTCGCGACTGGCCTTGGTTTGGGCGCCTGCGGCGGCATCGAGGAATCCCTGCCACAGACTGGTACGGCTAATATCTTCGATTAGTAGTTGACGATAGATTTCCAGAGAGCTCTCGTGGCTGCCGCCCCATAAAGTTAGTTCGGCATACCGGCGGGCAAAGTCGACGTTGTCGGGCTCGTCTTCCATGAGTTCCGCGAAAATCAATGCTGCGGAAGAGAAGTCGTTGCGCCAGGCAAGGACATCGCCAAGCAAGCGACGGCCACCAATGTGTTCCGGACGAATCGACAAGATTCTTCGGCAGACCGTTTCGGTTTCATCAAATCGTTCTTGAGCCGAGTAGATTCCGGCAAGCGTGAACAAGGAGTCCGGGTCGCCGTGGCTGTTGGCAAGCAATTCTTCGGCTTTTCCATATTGTTTGGTGCTAACCAGGACACCGGCGTATTCAGAAATCACGGAGTGATCCACAGCTCTTGCCGTTTCAATCAGTTCGCCGAAACGCTCAAGCGCAAGCTCGGTATTTCCAGAATGTACCAGATTACGGGCGGAAGCAAGCAGCACTGTTTCTGCCGACATTCCGACAATGTCGGTAGTTGTGCGCAAGGTCTCAAGAATCGCCAGATACTCCTGCTCCGCCTCTTCGTGTTGTTTGAGGTTGGCCAGGGTGTCGGCCAGGGCCTTTCTCAAATCCAGATTGTGGGGCTCCGAGGATAACATCAAACGAGTCAGCTCTTCGGCTTCCGCGCTACGATCCTGGCGCATCATCAGCTCGCCGAGCATCGACAACTGGGAATTTGAAGGCAGGCTGTTCAGTGCCTTGCGGTAAATCGACTCAAATCTTTGGTAATCCATCTCGTCCTGCAATCCGACAGAAACAGCCTCTTGCAAGAACAAGTCGTCGCTATTTATCGAACGGAAAACCGCCATTGAGCTGGGGACCAGGACTGCGGCCGAAAGCAGTCCGATTGCCAATGGCTGGAACAAAGGTTGCGGCGCGTCTTTGCTGCGGGCGCACAGGGCATATTGAACGCTTTCTTCGTCGAGCGGCTGCAATAGCGAGTGCAAAGTTCCACGCCCTTGTCCGTCGAACTTGGTAAACGCAATAACGTTTTCCCACATTTCCAATGGGCCAAAAGTTCGTTTGTCACTTCTGACAATCCTCGCCTTGCCTTCAATTTCACCAAGCGGAGTGGAGATCAGGAACCTAGTCTCACGGCCAACTTCAAAGGATGTTGATGTTAACAGGCGGGCGGCCGAACGGCTCAAGTCCTCGCTGACCGCAAAGGTCGAGGCCCCGCCTGGTTCTCCGCCGAGCACGAGAGGCATGCGATAAGGCTTCCGTCCCTCGCGCTTTTTCCACGCGCTGACATTAAGAATACGGAAAGCCAAGCGCTTGGTACGGGAAACGCGGCTGTCAAAGTGGCTGTATAGTTGGGGAACAGCAAAGTGCAGCGCAATGCGGTGAAGTTCGTCGGTTTGTTCGGGTGACAAGTCCGAGAAGTGAACACCGTAACGGTAGGTAACCGGGATTTCAGGATTTTCTATTGCCTCTTTTGGAATGTTAACGTCTTCGGCGTGACAAATCTTGCCGCGGCATTCAAAAGCCTGTTCTCCCGCGCGAAGCATGAATCGGCCCGACATACCGACCTCAAGCGGGCGGTAACTGACCAGGTTTATTCCGGCTTCCGACAAGTCAGCGGTCACCCCCATGCCTCGAAGCGCTTCTCCCCCGGTGTCTTCAAAGCTGAAGGAGACTGGAAGAACCGCATTGTGGCGGTACGCGAAACGCTGGTCGGCAGCACCCATGGCGCGGCGTACAACCACCCAGGCAAGATATATGTAGAACATGCACAAGGGGCCGCCAATGCCAGGTCCATACCAATCGCTTGAAGTGTTGAAGACCAGGCGCAGTGCGCCCCATACAAGTGCAATGAAGCTGATGCTGATTAATACCAATTGCGGAGCGATGTATGGTGCCAGCGAATCGCTTTGGCGACCACGCTTGCTGGTGACAACAAACTTGGATTTCTTACGCCTGAAAACCGCGCGGAACATCGAGCGAATTTGAGTCCAGAAACTTGCCATCGAAAACAATTCGATATCGAACAAGGACCAGTTTTTTCCGGAAACCAGGCGCAGCGACATCTGAGTAATTAACAGATAGGAAGCGAGGATGATACCCAAGGTCCAGGTGAATTCTTTGAGTGGAGCAACCCCGGTCAGTAATAGCAATGGAGGGGTCAGGTACAACGCGATGCGCGAGAACCCCGCACTCCAGCTAATTATTGACGAAAAGTAAGACAGCCGCTGGGGGATTGTGAGTCCGCGCATTAACAGGGGGTTGTCAATGAACAGAATCGACAAGTTTCCTTCGCCCCAGCGCAGCCGCTGGGAGTGGAAAGTGGTAACGTCGGGAGCGGCCTGTCCGGAGATTAATGGTTCGGAGACGTATACCGTCTTCCACCCCAGAGCAGTCATGCGGATACCGGTGTGCATGTCTTCGGTAATCGTTTCCACTGCAATGTAGCCAACCTCCTCCAAGGCCTTGCGACGGAAAATGGCGGCTGAGCCGGCGAAAATAACAGCATTCCAGCGGTTTAGCCCACGCTGGATGACTTTGTAGAATAGCAGCCCATCGTCCCAGTACTTTTTCTTGTTGAAATTGCAAGAACCCTGGAAGTTGTCGAAGTTGTAGAAAGCGTGCGGGGTTTGCACGAATCCGCATTTTTCATCCCGGAAGTAGCCGATTAGGCGGTTGATAAAGCGCTTCTGTGGGACGTGGTCGGCGTCAAAAATGATGATGAACTCACCGTCGGTTTGTTCAAGGGCATGGTTTAGGTTGCCCGCCTTGGCATGTTGGTTGGAGTCACGAGTGATGTAGCGGACTCCGAGCTCGTCAGCCAGTTCTCGGACCTCATCGCGTCGGCCATCGTCGAGTACATAGGTCCGGTGGGGATAGTCAAGATCAAGGCAAGCCTGCAGGGTGGTGCGAAGCAGCAGAACGTCCTCGTTATAGGTAGGGACAAAAACGTCTACGGTGCGACCCTCGAGAATGGGTTGTTCGGCAGGCTCTGAGAGGTCCCATACCTGGAAGAAGTAAAGGCACATCGAGAGAAAACCCCATGCTTCGGCCGAATACAGCAGCAACGAGGCAAAAATAGCGTAGTTTGTCTCCAGGTTCAGAGTGTATTGACCCCTATACCATAGATACAGGATGGACACCGCGAGGGCGAGGACCATCAGGGCTTGGCGCATTCCGCGGGTCAACATCAGAACACCAGCCGGTGCTTTGTATTGGCGCAGGCCACCAAGGGGGGGCGAACTACAGGTGAGGACACAACTTACGTGGGAATCAAAGAAGACAGACTAAAACCAGTATTCCTAGGATACACCATATACAACTTCCTGCCCTGGCTTTTGTGACAAAGGCCTTACGATGGCCTATTGATTGTCGTCTAGGTAAATTTAGGGTCTTTTTCCGCCTTCTCCCCCAAGAAACCAGCTCATCTGTGATGATTGCTCCGTGAAATCATTGCGTGGTTGAAGCGAGAGCGGGTAGTCGCCCCACCATTCTCCCGCCGCCCAATAGCAACTAGGAATTTCTGCCATGTCTAAAAGGGCAATTGCGTCCCGCAAGAGAGGTTCCCAGCGCTTTTCATGTCCAGGAACCCCGATTTCTCCCATTAAGCCCCTTGCGTGGTTGCGCCTGCACCAATTGATAAATGGTTGCAGCCGGGTCTGTGGACGCTTTGTGAGATCTGGGTCAAGCCATAGCTCCCGGTCATAACCAGTTTTATATTCTCCGCTTGCGTCGTAATCAAAGTAGCAGTGGGCCTCATAAATGAAGTTGTTGGCGGGGTCATCAATCCAGCTATTTGGTCCATTTGCCTGTTCCCAAAGTTCCGAGTTGGACCAATCGTCCCCGGCAACCAGGACGGCGGTCTTGTCGCCACGCTTACGAATCGCACTTACCGCTGCCTGCGAACACAATTTCCAGGCTCCATCCGGCAAATCGTGAGGTTCATTCATCAACCCATAGGCCTTGACCCCCGCGGTGTTGGAAAACACAACAGATATACGGGTCCAAAAATCGGCCAAATGGGCTGCAGTGAGAGGTTTTTCGCCGCCAACTTCTTGCTCCAGGGCAACTTCAAGGGGGCCATTCGGAGTGGAAAAGGTGTAGTGTCCAAAGTTGTGGAGATCCAAAATCGCTTCGCCCCCACAGCTCTCAATCCAGTCGACAGTCTTTTTAAGGCGTCTAATCTCGGCAACGTCCAGGGCGCCTCCCAGCTCCGGCTGCATTCTTTCCCAGCGAAACGGAATTCGAAATACACCAAACCCGCGGCTGGCAAACCACCGAACGGTTTGGCGCGAATTCCAGGTGTAGTCGCGGTCAAAGACACCAGAGTCACCTGCGCAAAAGCCAGGTTTTTGAGTTCCGAACTCAGGTCCGGCAAGGGTTACTCCTCGTAGCGGGTTCATTGCCACAGAATCAAGATTGGACCCGCAAGACATCGTTGTCAAGGTGGCCAACAGTAACGGCGTAGAGAATCCGGCACGCACCCTTGAAGTTTACGAAAATTATCCCCTGGAGTGACTTCGTAGGCAGGACTATCGGATTTTTATCTATCCGACAACCATCGCCAGTGGGTTGAGCATACTTAATGAGCCAGGATCGGCACCATGAAACCAGAGCTGGAGCCCGGAAACATGAGCAGGAACCGATTGGTTGAGCACGGCATTTCCAGCAGCATCAGACATCAAGGGGATGAGATGGAATGGCGGCGAAACATAGCCGACCCCAAATGCAGTGTTGATGGGGCCACCGCCAGCCGCCGACCACACAAAATAAACCGGTTTGTTCGGCGTACAGTTGGTAATGGAAACGTTGGCGATTTGACCAGCGACCAAATTTGTAATCGTCATGAAGGGTACGCCACCTCCAATTTCAACAACTCCGTAATATCCGGGACTCCACCCGGCACTGGCAGCATCAAACATGTCATTCCATAATCCTGGGCCATACGGACTATTGGCTCCGTAAATATGAACGAAACTTTCGACCCCGCCGTTGTTGTCCGGCTGGCCAACCGCCCAATTGCCATAAGTAAAAGGCTCTCCGCTGGTCCAAACGAAGTTGCCTTCCGAGGCGACATCGTTAAGGCCAATCCAAAGATCGCGCTCCTGGCCAGCGAAGTAACCAAACTGTTGAAAAATCCAGTCGTTTTCACTTTGACTGCGGACAGTTGCAAGGTTTCCGCCGAGCGACAAGGCCGCCGCCTCCGCCCGAGTCCAGGTTGTGGACTCGAGCAAGTGATAAGTATGCCCATTGGCCGGATTGATTGAGGTGGAAAGAATTGCCGGCGGCGGGGGAGTCGGCGAGTCGCTGACGATGACCTCATCAATGGTCCATTCCGAGGCGTAATCACCGGTGTAGTGGAAGGCTACGTTTACTCCGTTGATGCCAGCAAACGAACTAATATCAACACTCAAGGAAGATGTTCCATCAGGGGAGGCATCATCGGCGACGTTGATAAAAGTTACTCCATTGTCCAGGGAAACGTCAATGTAGTGGTGATCGCGCCAGCTTGCGAACACAACCGTTTGTTCAAAGTGAAGCCCTAGTTGGGTTACCGCACTGGTGTCAATCTGTGGCGATACCAGGCGATTGTCATTGAACCCGGCATAATCGTCGTGGAAAGCGGCATTCCCAATTAGAGTTCCCGATTCCCAACCGGCAGAGTTGCTGTTGTTAAGTTCAATCCAGTTGGCGGGCGGGACTACTCCGGAACCGAAGTCTTCGTAGAACAGAGTCGTTTGGGGGCAGAGAAGGAATACTGAGAGAAAAATCATCTTGCCAGGATATTACCCCAATTTCTTTAATCAGGCAGAAAGCGCCGCCAGCGGCTTGAATTCTGGTCTGCGACCTTCAAGCAAGGCCTTCATTCCCTCAAGCGCGTCCGCATGCAGGAAGACGTCTCGGAGGAGGTCGAGCTCCTTGTCCAGCCCGGCTTCCATTCCGAGAACTTTGGAATCATTGAGCATTGCCTCGGCCGCGAACAGCGCATGGGCGGACTTGAAGCCCATCTTTTTGACTGCTCCTTCCAGCGCCGGGTCATCTTTGGTATCTGCTTGACCGGACAGAATCTGCTCCACGGTGTAATCGGTGAAAAAGTCCCATATCGCCAACCACTTTTCATTTGGCGCGGTGACGGGAGCGATTCGTTCTCCCTGCCGCCCCATCTCGGCGCACTTGTCGCAGGCCGAGTCCAGTTCCGAAAAGGGGACCATCTTGTCGGCAAGCCCAATGTCAACCGCTGTTTTGGCGTCAACCATCTGACCGGTGTAAATCATCCACTTTGCCAAAGGCAATCCGATTCGGCGCGGCACGCGCTGGGTTCCTCCCAGTCCGGGAATGATTCCAATTCCGGTTTCGGGAAATCCAAACATGGCTTTTGGGGAGACAATAATAAAATCACAGGAAACCGCAAGTTCGGCGCCACCACCCAAGCACATTCCCTGCACTCGGCCAATGCTCGGCTGCCGCTTGCCGCTAAGGGTTCGAAAACAGTCATGGCCGACCCGGGCAAAATGGTAAATTGGCTCGAAGGAGCCGCGCTCTAGATTGTCGACAAAAAACTTGATGTCGGCGCCGGCGACGAATGCCTTGCCGGTGCCTTGAAGCACCAGGCCTTTTTTCCCACTTACCCGGGCGCGCTCAATCGCGGTCATCAATTGAATGCCTACTTGTACATTGAGGGCATTCATCGCGTCCGGACGGTTGAACTTAACCCGGGACAGATCCCCGTCTTCTTCGTAATCAACCATCGAAATGTGAATACGGCGGTCTCCG
>NVRO01000161.1 GCA_002400895.1 Planctomycetota bacterium | reverse complement strand
CGGAGATATGGTTCACGATGCCCGCCGGCGATCACCCCCGTTCGGCCGATCCTGTTGGACTTGCCGCTGCATTTGCTGGTTTCTCCGCCATTCCCCTGACCCAGCCTGAGTTCCCCACAGCTTCTGATGTATTATTAGTGACTGGCTCCACCTACCTGGTCGGTGCCTTGCGTCCGCTAACCACCCCATGCCCAAGTACGAAGACCCCGAAGTTCGCTACACCTACCGAAGTGCCCTGATCGACCGTCTGCGGGAAGGCGGCGAGTTGCGTATTGGTAGATTGCGTTTGTTGATGCCTCAATCATTCGGTTTTTGTTGGGGGGTTGATCGTGCCCTTTCAATGGTCAACGATGCCCGCGCCGAGCATGGCGATCGCCCAATGTGGTTGCTCAATTCCATCATTCACAACCCCAAGGTCAATGCTGACATGAGGGAGATGGGAATCAAGTTCCTCAAGGGTGACCGCGCGGTGGATGGCGCCCTTGAGGGGCTTGACCAGAATGATGTGGTAATCGTTCCCGCTTTCTCGGCGATGGTTGAAGAAATGGAATATCTTAAGGACCGCGGCGTCACCGTAGTCGACACCACTTGCCCATGGGTAATCAAGCCCCATAAGCGTGCGCAAAAATATGTGCGCGAAGAATTCACCACTGTGGTTCACGGTACCGTTGGCCATGATGAAACCAGTGCAACCTGCTCATTGGTGCGCCACCACGGCGGAGAGTTTGTAATTGTTCATGACCTCCGGGAAGCCGAAGTGTTGGCCCAATTTATTGAAGGAAGCATTGATGCAGCCGCTTTGTTGGCCGGGCTTCATCCCGATGCGGTGCGCGCCGCCTTCGACCCCGATCGCCACCTGCAAAAGATTGGAGTAATCAATCAAACCACCATGCTGGCCAGCGAATCCCGGGCCATTGCCGATCGCTTATGCAGAGCACTGGAAAATCGCCACGGTAGAGATGCTTTGGATGATTGCTTTCGCGACTTCGACACCATCTGCCAGGCAACCCAGGACAATCAGGATGCCGCCACCAAAGTAGTCGCTTTGAAGCCCGACCTGTTCCTGGTGGTCGGTGGATACGACTCTTCAAATACTCGTAATCTTGCCCGTGTCGGCGACGCTGCTGGTGTCCCGGCCTGGCATATCCAGGGACCTGATTGTGTTACTGGGGAGTGGATTGAATACCGCGAACGTAACAGTGGTGAAATCAGGCAACAAGTTGATTGGTTGCCATCCGGGGAAGTGTCGGTGGCATTCACTGCCGGCGCCAGCACCCCCGATGCAATTCTCGGGATGGTGGTGGAAAGGGTGCTTGAAGTCGCCGGCGAACAGTTGCCCGCCGAACTTTCGACCGAGCTTGAAGTTTAAGCTCTAGCCCGATGGCGGCGGCTTGGTGTCCTGGATTTCGCCCGTACCGCCGTACACCAGTTCCAACTCCTCCATCATTTCCATGTAGGAGCGATGTCGTGAAGCCGGAAACTCACCTGCCTCCAGGGCCATCAGCACCGCGCAGTCAGGTTCATTGCGGTGAGTGCAATCGGGAAAGTGGCATTTACTTCCGAGGGCTTCCATTTCGGGATAGTGCAATCGCAATTCGTGCGGTGGTATCCCGTAGGGTCGAAAAACCCGGACTCCCGGAGTATCGATGACCGCGCCACCCATGGCCAATGGCCAAATCCGGGCGAAAGTGGTGGTGTGACGTCCCGAGTTGAGCGCGTAGGAAACCTCCTTGGTGCGCAAGCCCAGGCCTGGTTCCACGCAATTGAGAAGTGACGACTTGCCCACCCCGCTGAGGCCATAGAACACACTCATTTTGTCCCGCAACAAATCGGTCAGCTGACCAATTCCTTCATTGCTCTTCGCCGAGGTCAGGAGAACCTCCATGCCGGCCGCTTCATAGGTGGCCTGAACCCGTTTCAGTTTACCGCGCTTGGCCTTGTCGGTTTTGTTAATCACCAATATTGACGGAACTTGCAGAAAGCTCGCGGCGGCCAGAATCCGGTCGGTGGTAATGCTGGAAAATGGAGGAGTGCCGAAGGAACTGACCACTAACAATTGGTCGAAGTTGGTGGCCAGCAATTGGCGACGTACTTCTTCGCCGGCTGCCCGGCGTGCGAATATCCTTTGCCGTGGCAGGACTTCGTCAATCGCCAGGCCGTCTTCGGTTTCACTCAACCTCACGTGATCACCGACCGCAATCGGCATGCGGTCCTCGCCGCGCAGCTCGAATAGGCGGCCCCGCATCAGGGCAGGGCGGACTGCGTGCAAGTCATCGAGGGGAGCAACTTCACACTGACGCGCATCCACGCGTACTACGATTGCATTCGGGGCAGCTGCATCACTCATTCCCGGGTAGTTTACGAGGAAGGCTGCGGGGATGGTGGGTGGGAATAGAATGGAGAGGTGCTCGAAACCGTCCGTTCCCCGCAAAATGCCAAGTTGAAGACCGCGCGTGCGATTAGCGCCGGGCGTGAGCGTGCATTGTTGTTGCTGGATGGCGCCCATTTATTGGACGATGCGTTGTCCGCAGCCACGGTAAGGGGAATTGCCATGGGTCTTGCTCCGACATGGGTGCTGGTGGCCGAAGAACGCCAGAATGAACCCGAGATGGTCGATCTGCTGGAGCGCGCCCATTCCGCAGGTGCCGAAATCGGCGCATGCGAGGCAAAGTTGCTGGCGGAGTTGTCAGAACTTGATTCTCCGACCGGAGTGTTGGCGGTGTGTCCGCGCCCGCAATTTGATTTGAGTGCGGTGATGAGCAGCTTGCAGGAAGGTGAGCTGATGCTTGTTTGTGCCGGGGTGCAGGAACCTGGCAACGTCGGTGCGATTGTGCGAGTGGCGGCAGGGCTCGGAGTAGCAGCAGTAATCTGCCTGCAGGGTTGTGCTTCGCCGTGGTCACCTCGTGCCTTGCGCGGTGCAAGTGGTACTACATTGCGGTTGCCGGTTGGCGAACGCATCAGTGTGGAACAACTGGTGGAAGCAGCCCACCAGCACGGGGTCGAGTTGTGGTCTGCAGAGGCAGATGGAGAAGCCCTGAGTGAACTTTCCAAATCTCCACGTACGGCTCCCATCGCCTTGCTGTTAGGTGGTGAAGGTGGCGGAGTGCCAGCTGAGATTGAGGCCGCTTGTGTCCGTCGGATTTCCATTCCCCTGACCCTCGGGGTCGAATCACTAAATGTGGCAACTGCGGCTGCGGTGCTCAGTTGGGCTCTGCTTGCAAGCGGTGAGCTTCACCACCGGGACGAACATTTAGAAGTCAACACGGAGTCCTAATTGTGAACCAGGTTGACCAAGATCAGAGCCTGTTCGATGTCGAAGCTCCCACCAACACCATTCCATTGGCGGAGCGCATGCGCCCGCGCAACCTGGACGAGGTGGTCTCGCAACCACAGCTGCTTGGTGATGATGCTCCGCTGCGCCGTGCATTTACAAGCGGTGAGTGGGCATCGATGATTTTTTGGGGCCCACCCGGAACCGGCAAGACCACTCTTGCAATGTTGGTGGCGGATGCCGCCAACCTCTCTTTCCGGCCGTTTTCAGCGGTTCTTTCGGGAATCAAGGACGTGCGCGAGGCGATGGAGGATGCGCGCAGGTTGCGCCGACGAACCGGTCAACAGACCTTGTTGTTCGTCGATGAGATTCACCGTTTCAACAAAGCCCAGCAGGATGCATTTCTGCCATTCGTCGAGCGTGGCGATGTGGTCTTGGTAGGAGCAACCACCGAAAATCCGTCATTTGAAGTAATCGGCCCCCTGCTCTCGCGTTTGACTGTGTACATTCTCAATCCGCTTGACGAGGAGGGACTGGTGACTCTGTTGCAGCGTGCGCTAAAAGACCGGGAGCGCGGTCTTGGCCAACGGGAGCACACCGCGAGTGCGAACCAGCTGCTCGCCATCGCCCGGTTCGCCAGCGGTGATGCTCGTCGTGCCCTGGTTGCGTTGGAACATATCGCCCGCCAATCCGACCATGGCCAAGCATTGCGCGATGAAGCCCTCGAGCAGGTGTTTCAAGGGCGCACGCTGCTTTATGACAAGCATGGTGATTCGCACTTCGATCTCATTTCTGCACTACATAAATCAATTCGTTGTTCCGACCCCGATGCTGCGCTTTATTGGTTGGTGCGGATGTTGCGTTCGGGTGAGGATCCGCTCTATCTGGCTCGCCGACTTGAGCGTATTGCCAGCGAAGACATCGGTCTTGCCGACCCCAATGCGCTACGCATGGCAGTGGCGGCGCGCGAGAGTTACCGCTTCCTCGGAGCCCCGGAAGGTGAACTTGCACTGGCCGAGTGTGCGGTCTATTTGTCGGTCGCACCCAAGTCCAATGCCATCTACAAGGCGTTCGGTGAGGTCAGCCAACTGCTCAATAGTGGTTATGCCCATCCGGTACCCAAGCAGTTGCGCAATGCGCCGACCAGCTTGATGAAAGAATTCGGATGGGGCGCAGGTCAACAATATGCTCACGACGAAGAGGATGGCATTGCGACCATGAAATGCCTTCCCGATGAAATTGCTGACAAAAATTTCTACCACCCACAGGAGAGTGGTTGGGAGGCCAAGGTAAAGACCAAACTTTCCGCTTTGCGTCTGGAGTTGGAGCGCCGCCGAAAGATGGATGACCAGGACGGGTGAGCACCAGGCTTGCAAGGATGCAAGCGTCAGTCGCCGAGTGATCCGGCGAGGAAGGCCTGCTCCTGATGAAATCCGGCACTGCGTAGTGACAGACCGTTCTTGGCGAAGGTGTCAAAGGTCGCATTGAGTTCGACCAGCGGTAATCCGTAGAGCACGATCTGCCCTTCGTGTCGCAGTCGGCGGACCAACTCCTTACCGGTACTCAGCGGCGGAATTAGGCCATCACAACCGAGCATCACCCGCATGAAGTTGCGTCCGGATTCCACCGCTTCAAGTCGGTCGTGGATGGTGGCGAGGGCATCGGGGTCGTGCGACTTGAAGGGCTCAACATCGTCCGGGTGCAGCACCAAATCAATCCGTTCGAATCCGATTTGGAGGGCAGCCAATCCGGCGATTGCGGCGCCTGAGCCCATCGCCAACAGGCTCATTCCTCTGAGTTGATTGGCTTCGAGAGCGGCCAGTGGCGACAATGCTTGGGCCGCCAATTCGCCACCGGCTGCAGACCACTGCCCGCTCAGTTCGTGGCTGCACCTGAATTCAAGGTGGCCGATTGAGTATTTAACTTCCGCATTCATGACATTTCCTCAATCAGCATAGCGACCCAATCGCGAATCTGTAAACTCACCGCGCGGAACTCTCGAAGGATTTCTTCTTCACTTCCCAACGCCTGCGCGGGATTGGGGAACGGGTGGTGCTCAAAGCGTTTGGCGGCGGTGAAAGCAGGGCAAGAGTCCGCCGCTGCATCGCAAAGGGTTACTGCCAAATCCCAGTTCGAGTCAACGAAATCGTTCAGATGTCGGGATCTCGGCTGACCACAATCAATTCCTGACTCAGCCATGACCTGGAGCATCCGCGGATTGGGACTGGTCGGATTGGTGCCAGCCGAGGCAAAACTACCGGCAAGGCCACCTGCTGTGGCCAGATGGTTGGCCCAATGTTCTGCCATTTGCGAACGGCAGGCATTTTCGGTGCACAGAAACAGGATGCGCATGAAGGGATTTTAATCAGGTCGGGTTGGTCTGAGCAGCGGCTAATTAATCCTGGCGGATTGCATGCTGGTGCGATATGCATTGAAGTCGGTGGATAGTCCACGGCGTTCAAGCTCCTTGTTCAGATGCATGTGGCTGAAGAGTTTGTAAAAACATTCATCGGTCGGGGCCATCAAAATATTCGGTTCTTCGAAATCTTCGATGCCTCCGGGTAGTTCCTGCAAAAACGCACCATGTCGTTTGTCTAGTACTCGACGATCCAGGAGGATAATCCCGCCACGGTCATTCTCGTTGCGCAGCAATCGTCCGCACCCCTGGCGGAACATTGCCAGAGCCTTGGGCAGGTAGATGCGGTTGCGTTGGCGGCCAAAACCAAGTCGCGCGGATTGGGCAAAGTGGTAGTCATCCAGTACCCCGAACGGCAGTTTGGTCATCACCACGTATTCGCAAGTCTCGCCGGGGAAGTCCACTCCATACCAGAAGGTGTCGAGTCCGAGCAGCACCGAATCGGTGCGTGCGCGAAACCGTTCGGCGATTTCCTCCTTGCTCAATCCGGGCATGCCTTGCCAATAAAGCGGGATGCCATGGGCAGCAAACTGTGGTGCCAGGCGTTCGCCGACTTGTTGCAGCACCATGCGATTGGTAAACAGACCCAAAATGCGACCACCGGTCCGCTCTCCTAAAAACAGCAGTACGTCCTGAACGTAATCCAACCACTCGGTATGGCGCGGGCCGGAGTAGCCGTATGCGGGAGCGTCTTCGGGTACACAGACCAGTGCGGCGTCGGCGTCAAAGGTCGGAGGGCCGGAAAACTCCATCACCGTGCGCCCGTTGCGGTCAAGCGTTGGTTGTTCGAGTAAATCTACTCCGAGGTAGGATTTCATGGCCTTGAAGCCGCCGCGCAGCCTAGCGGTGGCGGAAATCAAAACCGCACTCCGCAGTGAAGGCAAGAACACTTCTCCCAGCCAAAGTTGCGGCAACAACCACTTCAAGCTGAGCAAGGGTCGACGTCGTTTCCCGTCAAAAACTGCGTCATACAGGAAGTCTTCGGAGAAGTCGCCCTTTTCTCCTTCAGCCGGGTCTTCATTTTTTCCACCCAGCCACAGGAACAATCCTTCGCGCCAATGCGCCAGGGAGTCGAGTGGTTTGCGTAATGACCAGCGCAGGCGCCCGGCCTGACGATTGTTGACGGTGCCCAGTTCTTCAATACAAGTGCGCAGTCCGCTGTCGGTGGCATCCACTGCCTGTTTGAATTTGTTGAGTACCGTAGCCAGAGCATCACCTTGCCCGCTCTCTAAAAAGTCGTGCAACAGGAAAGCTGCTTCTTCCCGGGATAATCCGTCGCCGTGTTCGCGCCGCCAATCACGGTAATTGCGCAATTCACGAGTACATTCAAGCGCACTTGCGGCCATTTTTGCGGTGCCACTGCCGGCCATTTCGGCGGCCTTGCGGAGGTCATCACTGAGGTCACCCGGAGCCAGCCGACTTAACAACCGCGACAGTTTCTCGAGGGGCGAACGGTCGCGGCCACGGCCATGCATGAGTCCCTCACATAGCGCGACTACCTCGTCGTAATCAATGTCGAAGGACAACGCCGAAGTGGCAACCTGGTGCAGATGGTCGCACTCATCAAAGACCAGATGCTTGAAGAACTCCGGTCGTGCAATCACGAAGGCGTGATTGGTAATAACCAGATGCGATCGTTCGGCCCGCAGACTGCGGATTCCAGCGGCACATCGATTGGATTTGCGTCCGAGACAGCACTGTGGCAATGAACGCACCATGTTGATTGCGGCGCGGGCCTGGCGTACCACCTTGGCGGCGGATCCGAGCGGTGGTCCGGGGGTGGCAGGGAAACCGTCGAGATCGGCAGATGGATCTTCGCAGTAATAAAGCGCCAGCCGTAGCCAGGTTGCATGAGTAACCGGGGAACCGCTACCACTTTGTGGTGCGGCGTCCAAAATGGCGCGCCCGCAAATGTAGTTGCTGCGCCCCTTGAGCATGCTGATTCGCGGCAAATCTTCATCGGCAACACCGGCCTCCCGCATTAGCGTGAGCGCGCGCGGAACTTCACGGAAGAATGCCTGTTCCTGAAGTGCACGGGTATAGGTGCTGACGGCAGTACGAACCTGG
>NVRO01000160.1 GCA_002400895.1 Planctomycetota bacterium | reverse complement strand
CTTTTTCTTTGCTGGGGATTGGTGCCTGGTCGTCACCTTCCCCTTCAATCACAAAAATGACATCGCCGACTTTGGCAATGTCACCTTCGGGGAACATATGTTTGCTGACCACTCCCGATTGAGGAGAGGGTATTTCAACAGTTGCCTTGTCAGTCATTACCTCGACAATCGGATCGTCTTCGGTAATCGAGGCGCCTTCCGCAACAATCCAGCGGACGATTTCACCTTCGTGAACGCCTTCGCCGATGTCTGGTAGTTTGAACTCGAGAGTAGCCATGCTTGTTGTTGCTCCTATTCGAAGTCGAGAACCCGTTCAACCGCGTCCATTACTCGGCGGGCATCGGGCAGGTAGTAGTGTTCAAGGGTGCTTGGAAACGGGGTATCGAAGCCGGCCACGCGAGTGATCGGGGCTTCCATGTACTCAATCACGTTCTCCGCTATCAGCGCCGAGATTTCCGATCCGTAGCCGCAGAAGCGGGGAGCTTCATGGACAATAACCACGCGTCCACAGGAGCGAGCCGCCTCCAGAACCGCCTCCTCGTCCAGCGGCATAAGGGTGCGCAAATCGATTACCCGTACCTCGGCACCGCGGCTTTCTCCGAGGCGGGTGGCAGCCTCAGTGCAGATTGGAACCATCGCGCCGTAGCAGAAAACCACCACGTCATTGCCGCTGCAAACTTCCCGCACGGTCGAAAGCGGCACTCGATACATTCCTTCAGGGACTTCTTCACGGGTTGAGCGGTACAGTGCCTTCGGTTCCATGAACAGAACCGGGTCGGGATCTTCAATCGCGGAGATCAGCAAGCCCTTGGCGTCGGAGGGAGTGGAGGGGATTACCACTTTCAACCCGGGGGTATGGCAGAAATAGGCTTCGCCGGATTGGGAGTGGTAGAGCCCACCACGGATGCCGCCACCATAAGGCGTACGAATTACCATGGGCACAGTGTATTGTCCGCCGGAGCGATAACGCATTTTTGCAGCTTCAGAGACAATCTGGTCGAATCCGGGAAAGATGAAATCCTGAAACTGAATTTCACAGACCGGTTTCATGCCGTTGATTGCCATGCCCACGCCGACCCCGATGATTCCATCTTCGGAAAGCGGAGTGTCGAAGCAGCGGCTCTCACCGAACTCGGCAGTAAGGCCCTCGGTAGCCAGAAAAACGCCCCCTTTGGCACCTACGTCCTGACCCATGACCAGAACCTTATTGTCCTCGCGCATGATTGATTTAAGTCCGTCGTTGACGGCTTGGACCAGAGTAAGTTCGCTCACAGCGGGAATTCTCCTTTCTCGTTTACTTCCTCGCCGCGCGAGGAGTGATGCCCAATGCACCAGTCACGCTGTCGGGTAAGGTGTTGCGGGGTGGTTTGATAGACATCGGTAAACACAGTGTCCAAAGTGGGACGAGCCTTGGCGCCGGCAGCCTTGGCCGCATCTGCCATCTGTTGAGCGCATTCCTGGTCTATTCGTTCAATGTCTTCGGCGTTCAAGTGGCCTTCGGTTTGCAACCATACTTCCAGTCGAGCGCGCGGGTCCTTCTTCTTCCATTCTTCGATGAGTTCATCCGGAACGTAGCGACTGGGGTCGTCGGAGGTGGAGTGACCTCCCATGCGCATGGTGACTGCTTCAATCAGGGTCGGGCCCTCCCCTGCGCGGGCACGTTTTACTGCGATAGCAACAACCTTGTACACCGCAATCACGTCGTTGCCGTCGACGCGCACGCCGGGTATTCCATAGGCTTCACCTTTCTGGGCAATGGTCTCGCTTGCAGATTGCTTCTCAATCGGGCATGAAATCGCCCACTGGTTGTTCTGGCACAAGAACACGCAGGGCGCGTTCATGACCCCGGCGAAGTTCATGGCCGAGTGAAAGCCGTTACTGGAAGTGCCGCCGTCACCGAAGCTGGCAAGGGCGACCGTATCTTCACCGCGGCACTGCGCCGCCATTGCAATCCCCACCGCATGGGGAAGTTGGGTGCCGATCGGGGAAGAAATTGACAACACCCGAGCCGGGTGGTCGAAAGTGAAGTGGACCGGCATCTGTCGACCCTTGTTGTTGTCTTCGCAATTACCGAATTGGGTGTCCATCATCTCTTCGGGACAGATGTCGTGGTAGAACAACATTGCGAAGTCACGATAGGAGGGAACCAACCAGTCCTTGTCCGGGTCAATCGCCGCAGCCGCACCGGCTGAAACTGCTTCGATGCCGAGGTTGGGAATGGAGAAACCAATTTTACCGGTACGCTGAAGCTTCATACAGCGGTCGTCGAAGTGCCGGGTCTGCACGATTGCACGGTGCATCTTCAACAGCTGCTTTTTCGAGACTCGTGGCACCTTGCCCACCAGCTTGCCGCTCGGGTCGATTATCTGTTGAAGTGAACTGCCCATTAGTTTTTGCCGGAGGCGAGAATGAAATTCTCAGCTGCCTTGTAGGAGGAGCGCACCAATGGTCCGGAAGCGCAGAACCAGAAACCGTATTCCTCTTCCGCCAATTGTTTGTACCAATCAAACTCGCTGGGTGGAAGGAAGCGAACCACTTTCAGGTGACGGGAACTTGGTTGCAGGTATTGGCCGAAAGTAATGATGTCGACGCCGACAGCACGCAAGTCTTGCATTGCTTGGCGAACTTCTCCTTGCTCTTCACCGAGTCCCAACATCAGTGAGGTCTTGGTCCTGATCTCAGGGTTCAGGCGTTTGGCGCAGGCGAGGACATCAAGTGACTGCTGGTAGTTGGCACGCGCATCGCGCACTCCGCGGTGCAAGGACTCGACCGTTTCCAGGTTGTGCGCGAAGACGTCAAGCTTGCTGTCCAGAATCGTTTGTATGCAATCTTCCCTGCCCTGAAAATCAGGGGTGAGCGCCTCGACCAACAGCTCCGGGCGTCTGCGCTTGAGCGCCTTGATGGTGGCGGCGTAATGGGCGGCACCAAGGTCGGGGAGGTCGTCGCGGTCGACCGAAGTCAGGACGATATACCGCAACTGCTGGATATCACTCATCTCGGCAACCCGCTCAGGTTCCAAGGTGTCAAGCCAGCCATTGGGATTGCCGGTTTTGACCGCACAGAAGCGACAGCCCCTGGTGCAGACATCGCCCATTAGCATCACCGTGGCGGTTCCCGCATCCCAGCATTCACCCAAATTGGGGCAGCGTGCTTCCTCGCACACCGTGTGCAACTTGCGAGCGCGTAACAAATTACGAACCTCAGCGACGTTTTCGCCGCTGGGTAACCGCATTTTCAGCCATGGGGGCTTGGGAGTAGAAGTGGTAGCCATGGGCGCTCCAAGCCTGCGGATTATAAGGGATTGTGTCGCCTTAACTAAAGTTCGCCACCGGCTCCAGCGACAACTGCAATATCCCCCGTTTGGGTGCTATTTGCGGGGTTATGTCGAGGCCCCGGGCGCTCAAGGCCTGTTGCGCTGTGGATAGTGCGATATTTTTGGTGTTGTTCTTGTCCGAAAGGTGGGCAAGAGCCAACAGGCGCAGCCGGGAACTGACCCGATGGGCCAGCACTTCGGCAGCCTGCTGGTTGCTGAGATGTCCACGGTCGCCCCCTACTCGTTGCTTGAGGTGCCAAGGATAGCGGCCATTTGCGAGCATTTCCGGGTCGTGGTTCGATTCCAGTACGAGGATATCGAGTGCGCTCATGAGGTCGGTGGTGAGGGCATCGGTAATCCCCGTGTCGGTGAAGAAACCGGCCTTTATTCCGCCATGGGTGAAGATAAAGCCGTGGGTCGGCTCGGAGTCATGATCCAGCAGCACCGGGAGTATTTTGATATTCCCGATGTGGAACTCAACCCCGGATTGAAAAGGACGATGCTCGACCTTGCGGCGTTCGATTTCGGCAACACTAGCCGCCGAGCGCGGGTGCAAACTGTCGGGATGGGCCCACAGCGGGGCATTGGCACGGGCGGCAAGCGCCACCACCTTGGCGCAATGATCGGCATGGGCGTGAGTTAAGAGAACCGCGTCGATAGTTGCCAGGTTGCAGCCAATGCTATCGGCCAACTCCCGGGCAGTGCGCATGGCAATTCCGGCGTCGAGCAATATGGTGGTTTGCTCGCTGCCACTACCCGCACGGACAAGCGCGCAATTGCCGGATGAACCGCTGGCCAGGGTGATTATCTCCACCGCCGCAGCCTAGCCTCCACGAACATGCATTTCCAAATGAATGTTGTCCGGGTCAGTGCTTTGGGCCTGGCGTTTGGAAAGAACAATCTCTGCGCGCTCGGCGGCTCCGCGGTCGGTGCGTGATTCCCATTGCGAAAAAATAATCTGGCGGACTTCATCCAGCTTGCCGGCACGCAACGATTGTCGCAAGTCGATGCCGGAGGTGGCGTAGAGACATCGAAACCAGAGGCCATCTGCAGTCACCCGACTGCGGTCGCAGTTGGCGCAAAACGGGGTCGTGGTGGAAGCAATCACCCCGAAGCAGGCACCGTTTTCGAGGCGGTAGCGGTTGGCCGGAGCGGCGTCCCGGCTGGGAATCTCCGCGAAGTCGCCATGGCTGTCGCGGATGCGGGCGAGGATTTGCTCACCACTGAACACCAGATCCGGTTGCCAGCCACTGGCTCCACCAACGTCCATGTATTCGATGAAGCGGAGTTCAGCACCATGTTCAATCGCAAAATCAAGCAGCGCCGGGATTTCATCTTCATTGGTGCCGCGCATGATTACCGAGTTGACTTTGGTGCCGGTGAAGCCGACCTCATTGGCTGCGCGCAGCCCGGCAAAAACCTGTTCGATACCGTCACGGCGGGTCAAGCTGCGGAATTTGTCCGCATCAAGGGTGTCCAGGCTGATGGTCAGGCGATCAAGCCCGGCTCGGTGCAGGTCCTTTACATTGTCCTGTAACAACAAGCCGTTGGTGGTCATGGCTATATCATTCAGCTGGTGGATTGAGCGCAAGCGTTCAACCAGTTTGAAAAGATCACGGCGCAACAGTGGCTCACCGCCGGTGAGTCTGACGCGGTTGACTCCGGCCTCCGCGAACAGTTCGACCAGGGCGCTCAACTCGCCGTAGCTGAGAATGTCCGGTCGCGGTAACCATTGGTAGTGCTCCTCGGGCATGCAATAAGCGCAACGCAGATTGCAGCGGTCAGTTACCGAAAGCCGCAGGCTCCGCAGTGGTCGTTGCAGTTGGTCGAGGGGTGCGGGTGCAGACACCTGTGCCATGGTAGTGCAGTGAGCACCCTGTGCTAGACTTGCGCCAATGGCAAAGGACATAAACTGGCATTATCACCGCAGGGGCTGAAAGTCCTGTCAATACGCCGAGTCCTATCTGCTGGAACTCGGGGTAACCGTTCGTGAAACGGTGGATGCGCGCAAGCAACGATTTGATCACGCCGCAGCTCTGGAGCTGGCGACCAAGGCGAGTTTGGTGATTTGTTGCCGCGGTAAAAAGGCGGTCGAATTTCGGCCCGGAACGGATTGCGAACAGTCGGAATTGCTCAAGGCGATGATGGGACCTTCGGGGAATCTGCGCGCTCCGGCGGCCTTGGTGGGCTCGACCTTGTTGATTGGTTGGAATCAGGACGCCTGGCAAGCGGCACTGGCTTGAGTTAGTTGCGCCCGGGGCGCATTCCGCGCATCGACGCCCACGTCTCACGGCGTAGACGCTCGCTCTGCGCCAATTCCTCCGCACCAGGTCCGGCCGGCGGCAAAGTGTCGCTTTCGAGCAACAACAGGTGCAGGGAGAGTCGCGCTTCAGGTGACAGTCCCGACTTCTTGGCGGCAACTCGCGCGGCCTGGGCCTGAGCCGGTCCCGCACACCGTAACAGACAATCGGCGGCTGCGGTAGCGGTGTCGATATCGGAATCCAGCAACCATGAAACAGCCAGTTCAGCTGCGGCGGAATGGCCGAAGGCGCCGAGCGCCTCCAATCCCCGAGCTCGCAACCGCGGGTCCGCGAGGCTGCGGCTGATCAGATCGCAACTGTTGGCGGTGGTGCGCAAATCCCATTCCCCGGCCGGGTAGCCAATCCAGGAAATGGTTTGCAGGGAATGTTCGCGCACGTACATGTTGTCGTCGTTGGTGGCACTGAGCAGCACCGGCATCGACAACTCGCAGCGCAAGCGGGAAAGGACGAAGCGCGCATCATCAACCGGGCGCAGAGGCTGGCTGGAAAGTCGTTCAATCATGCGCCAAACTTCAGCTTCAACATCACCAGTTTGCTCCGCGGGAACCTGCTTCTCCAACTGGCGATAGCGATGCCAGTAATCTCGTGCCCGATTCAGTTCTTCCCAGGCGGCGGTAAACAAATCCTCGCCTGCTTCCACCGCGAGTGCATCGTGCACGACAACAGTGGCGGCATGGCGCAGTTGGTCGCCGCTACTTTCGTCGACAATGATGGCGTGAAGTGCATCCAGTCCGGCACCGTTTCCAAGGCGCAGCAAGGTCGCGGCAAGATGGATATTTGCGCCCAAGTCCTTCTCGTATTTGAGCCGCAATACCAGGCGTGGAATCGCTGCGGGTACGGCGCGGCGTTGTAGCCAGGGGTAGGCCAGCAAGCGTTCTTCGGTGCGGTCAAAACGATCTTCAACCAAAGCCAACAGGTTGGCGGTGAGGGCCGCAGGGTCCATCTCGGCGAGCGAGTTTTGTGCCATCCGTTGAAGCCGTCCTCCGGCCTCGGATGCCTCCAGGTAATCACGCATTTCCCGCTGGCTGGCTGCAGTGCTGAGCGGTAATCCCCGGGCGCTGAAGCTCGCCAGCTTGGTAGTCAGGACCGGCTGATAATCGGTAGTTGCCGGGGGCACACCCGGTGTTTGAGGTGCACAACCCAGTATCGCCAGGGCGAGTGCACTAGCGGTAGATTTTGCCGAGTTGAGAATGGACAAGGTCATAAATCAATTTGCACCAGGTGTACCACCGCAGCCTGGTCATCACTTTGGAAAGGATTGGTGCGGTAAAGCAGGCGAACTTCCACTGCATCAGCAAGCGACTCGATTGATAAGGTCCCGCTCCAGGTCGCCCCAGCTGGTAGTGAGGTATTTACAAGTTCGGTCTCGTCGCGGTAGGGATCGCGGAAACGATGGAGCCGGGACCATTTGCTCCAGTTACCTGCGGCGTTCTGCCAGCGGGTTTGCAGGTCGGCGGCGCGAGAGCGCTCATCGGTAGGGAAGTTGTGGGCGGCACCTGAATTGGTAAGGCTTACCGCAAGCATGCGGTCGCTTACTTCCGCACTCAAGCTGACCGCTTGCTGCAGGCTGGGGGTGTGGTGGGACGCTTGAAAACTATGATTACGGCCGCGATGGCCACCACTGCGCCAAGCCACCGGCATGTGGCAATGCAAGCAGTCTTCGCCGCGCATGATCTGGTCGCCGAAGCGGGCAGGGGCGTCGCGCCATTGCTCGACGGTCTGATGTTGGTTGTGGCAAGCAGCGCAATTGTCGGCCGCGCCCAGGCGTGCCACCGTGCGTGGTCGGCACGGAGCATCGGTGGTCGGAGCGGGATTGGTGGTGGCAACTCCACCGTCGGGGACCAGGTGGCAAGCGAGGCAATCCACCCCGAGGCCTCGAGCATGCCTCTGACCCTGGGCCACGCGGCGCGAGGCCTGGTATTTCGCCGCTTCTACACGGTGTCCCCGGTCACCCAGCCCACCCATGCGACGTTCCTGACGGGGATGCAACCCTGGGACCACGGCATCACGCGCAACGGCATGGTGTTTTCGGAACGGTTGCCGAGCGTGGTCGAAACGTTCCAACGCGAGGGTTTTGAAACGCGTGCGGTGGTCGCTTCATTTCCCCTCGCCGAGCGCTTCGGATTCGCCCGGGGCTTCGACGCGTTCAGCGATGATTTCAGTCACAAAATCAACCAGAACAAGCTCGTGTGGGAAGACCATTGGAAGATCGAGGCGGGCGAATTTTTTGCCCTCGGCGACTCGATCACCGATCGGGCT
>NVRO01000159.1 GCA_002400895.1 Planctomycetota bacterium | reverse complement strand
CGTGACGGCCCCATCCGCGCCTACTTCTCCAGCCTAGACGAGGACGACGGTCCGCGCATCGACACCTTGATTCGGTCCCTGCTTGAAGAATAGACCTGCCCACACCTACTGCCACCATGTCCCTCCCCGAACTGTCTGCAACCCTCAACTCGATTGCCGCCATACTGCTGGTGACCGGATATTGCGCAATTCGTGCCGGTAATGAAGCCCGACATGCTCGCCTGATGACCGCCGCCTTGGCTACTTCCGTGCTGTTCCTGGCTAGTTATTTAACCCACCACTTCACCGCCCCGGAACTGTCGGTGAAATACGCCGGGCCGGAGATGTGGCGTTTGCCATATCTAACTCTATTGCTGGCCCACACCCCGCTCGCCGCACTTGTTCCATTTTTGGCCATTCGAACCATCATCCTGGGTCGACGCGCCATCTCGGGAGATGAAGTAGCCCGCACCAAACATGTTCGACTTGCCAAAATTACATTCCCGATTTGGATGTTTGTGTCGATTAGCGGGGTATTGATTTATTTCATCCTTTATCAATGGACTGACTCGTGGCAAGTAGCCATTGGTGCGCTGGAAAAATGAACCGCGCGGACAGAATAGGGCTGATTTTGGTGGTGCTTGGCAGCGTCCTCGGGATTGGTCTTACTTTTTCCGCAACCGTTGAGCTTCCGCCTGTGGGTGTTGGCGATGAGGGTTTGATGGCGCGGGGTGCGGCGCTGTACGCAACCAAATGCGCCCACTGCCACGGAGTGGACGGCTCTGCGTCCACTTCGACTGCGCGGATGCTAAATCCCCGCCCACGAGATTTTAGTGAGGGAGTAATCAAGTTCGCGCGGGGCCCATTCCCGCAGCAAAATGACTTGAAGAGACTCATTCGCGACGGGATTCCACAAACGTCAATGGCCGGATTCGCCGCCCTTGAGGAACAGGACCTCGACGCGCTTGCGGCTTACACCTCATGGTTGTTGACCCGCAATAACAAACCAGGTGTGGGTGAAGTTACGGAGATTCCCTCAGCTCTTCTCGCCAGCCCCGACCCTGCCAGCGCCGACCGCGGAGCTGAACTTTTCAACTCTCCCAAAAGCGCATGCTCCAGTTGCCACGGTCAGGATCTGCGCGGCAAAGGCCCTGCCTCCTGGAGTGAGGAGAATGGATGGCTGTTGCAAGATGCTGCGGGTTTGCCCGCTCGGCCTCGTGATTTGATTGCCGATGGGCTACGCGGCGGCTTTGAAGCGGAGGATCTTTACGCGCGCATTGCTTTCGGAATTCCAGGGACTCCAATGGCGGCGATGAACACCGCGTTAAGCCAGACCGAAATATGCGACCTGGTGGCCTTCCTTGAACGTGAACTTATTCACCACCAGCAACGATGATTGAGCACCCATACCACCAGTGGATCCACCGCCTGGCAGTTGTTTCATTGTTTGTTGCGGTGCTACTCACCATCGGGCTCGGTGGGGCCGTCACCAGCACCGAGGTCGGAATGGCATATCCAACCTGGCCGGACATCAATGGTTGGAGTTTGTTCAATTTCTTCTACGGCGAGATTGCCAGCGAATTCGGTACTGGTGCCAGCATCGAACACACCCACCGCCAAGCGGGAACCCTGATTGGCCTGTTGGCAATCCTGCTGATGGTCGTATGTCTGCGGAGCAAACAAGTTCCTCGGCGCTGGAAGAAACTTTCGGTGGTTGTATTTCTGTTGATTCTGGTGCAAGGGCTGCTCGGCGCAGTCCGAGTTCTTGGCAATGACCAGGCAATGGCAATCATTCATGCGGTCGGCGCACAGTTATGCGTGGTTGCGCTGATGGCCATGGTCAAGCACAGTTCACGTGCATGGGCCGAAGATCAAAGCGCTCCGGCCATGGCCGGAGCCGAACGACTGCAACTATGGGCCCGAGTGGGCATCGTGGTGATGTTCATAAACCTGATTGCGGCAGCCAGTTTGCGCCACAAGGCCGGAGCTTTTCCCGGCCACCTGACCATGGCCTTGTTGGCTTCGGCGGTGATTCTTTGGGTCATCCGACTGTGTCTGACCACCTTGCGCGAGCATCCACGCCTGAGCCGGAATGCCAAACGGCTCGCCATCCTGCTCGGCATTCAGCTTGGGCTGGGACTGGGAACTTGGGCGTGCTTGTTTGGTCCACTGCTTGATTACTTTTCAGCGGAACAGACTCGTTTTCTCGCCCAAACCGGATTTGCAACCGCCCACCTGGTCGTTGGCGTAATGGTATTGGCGCAACTAACCGCCATCGACATGGAATCTCGTCACCGACTCAGCTCGGCCGAACCTGCACCAGGACCAAGCCGGTGAACGCCAAGGCAACACCATCCGCAATCAGTGATTGGGTTCAACTGGGCAAGGTGCGCATCCAAATTCTGGTAACGCCGGCGGCAGTTGCCTGCTGTTGGCTGGCAGACGGCATGAGAATAAAATGGGACACTGCCATTCACCTGTGTGTTGGGTTGACCCTGATGAGTTTTGCCTCGGCAATCCTCAACCAGGTAGTCGAGGTAGAACTTGACAAAAAAATGAAGCGCACGGCCAATCGCCCACTTCCTGCAGGGCGGGTGTCGGTTGCGACTGCACGCCGGGTTGGTTGGATTTGCGCTGTGTCTGGAACGCTATGGCTTTGGTTGGCGCTCAATCCGCTTACCGCCTGGATTGGCATCATCATGCTCGGAACCTATGTTTTTGTCTACACTCCGCTCAAGGGTGTAACCGAGCTAAACACCATTGTCGGCGCAATCCCCGGAGCATTGCCCTTGCTGATCGGATGGGCTGCGGCCGGCAACGGCCTCGACGTCTTCGCCGGAATCTTGTTTGCAATTTTATTCCTCTGGCAACTCCCCCACTTCATGGCAATCGCGTGGCTGTACCGCGAGGACTACGCCAACGCCGGGATGAAAATGCTTCCGTCGATTGACAAGACCGGTGCAATGTCCGCGCGCCAGGCAGCATATTGGGCATTTGCCTTGCTGTTCGCCAGCCTGTTACCAACGGTATTCAAGCTTGCGGGTAGCTGGTATTTCTACGTCGCACTCAGCTTGTCGATTACATTTCTTGGCTTCGTACTGGGTTTTTGCCTCAAGCGAACCGACAAGAGGGCACGAATCTTGATGTTCGCTTCGCTGATTTATCTCCCACTCCTGATTGCCGCCCTGGTCTGGGACAAGTCAACGCTCTGAGCGCGCCTGAAAACGAAACCTCTATGCCGGAGGGTTGGGGCCGAACTGTATCGCCAAGCCCACCGAGCCAACCGCCAGAGCCAGAGCAAACCAGAAAGCCCACCAAGCGAGGTTGCGACGCATGCGCATTTCGTCAGCGCGCATGAAAGCCCGCAGGAATGCAATAAACGGAATGAGTCCGATGACTGCATAGGCAATGCCTTCGTGTTTGACGATTGCCGCCAGGGCACGCACCCAACAGAGCACAAACATCAAAAAAGCAAAGCCGGTAATCTTCCAGCAGGCGCTCACAATTTGTGCACCCGTGAGCTCGTGGTCAGTTCCGACAATCAAACTTGCGAATAAAACCACCCAGCAAATTGACAGAAAATGCCAGTAAATCGCAATGCTGCGCACCTTGTCATGGTTGCCATTGCCGGCGGCAAAGGTGCGCATTGCCATCCAATGACAAACGACTCCTCCCACCACATGCAAGCCATGAAGCCCGGTAAGCATGTAGAAGCTGAACGAGTAAAGAGATTTGGCTGTGGGCGACAGATGAGCAGCCGTCAGTTCGCTCCAGTTCATTGCCTGGCTTAACAAGAACGCCAAAGCCAGAATGAAGCCCGCGTTGAATAAGCGTTTGAATGCGGGGCCATTGCCCCGTGCAAACGAGCGTGCCGCAGTTTCACAGCAGGCTGACAAAAGCGCGAGAATACCACTGCTTACCCACAGCCCTTTGGGAATGCTGGGCAATCCTTCAGACCAATAACCAGCCTGACCGCGAACTATCCAATAAGCACAGAGAGTGCTGATAAAGAGAAGGGACAAGGAGGCGAGAAAGGCTTTCAGGCCAAGCGCACCGGTACCGGGAGGAAGAGTACTTTGCTTCCCGCCGGTGCTATCTTTCATTCTGTCGCGGGATGTGAGATATTATCATCGGTCCACCCTTTGATGTCATTCTGGTAACTCGTCGTGTCGGTAAGCACATAGGCCAGGAAAACCCCTGCGAACAACACTGCAATCAGAAATATGAAACCGTTAAATGGTCGGTCCCACTTCAGGTGCATGAATATAAGGGTAACCAGGATTGCCTTGACAGTTGCGATAATCATGGCGACACCAAGGTCAAATCCATGCAAGTCCATCTTCCCGGTCCAAACCGTAAAAGCAGTGAGGGCCAGCAGGGCCAGGAAGGTGCCAATTAGCATCTTCAGAGGAAGAACGTGGCCGGCGCTGGAGTGGTCGTGTGCGTGTGCGTCGCTCATGGTTTAGCCAATCAGGTAAAGGAGTGGGAACAGGAAGATCCAGATGAGGTCCACAAGGTGCCAGTAAAGGGCGCCGCAATCGATTGCGTCGTATTTCTCGGGGGTGAAGTCTCCCCGCTGGTTTCGCCAAATCAACCACAGCATGAGAAAGATTCCCAAAACCACGTGGAGTCCGTGCAAGCCGGTAAGGCAGAAATAAATGCCGAAGAAAATGCCAATTTGGCGGCGGAACTCGGGGTCAAGCTCCTTGACGTCATGCCAATAATGGCCATGTTCTCTGGAGCGCTCTGACACTGCCGAAATATCAGCCTTGAAAATTGAGTGTTCGGCGTTACCCCACATCAGGCCCTCATGGAACTTGTGCGAGTACTCCACATACTTAATCGCCATGAATCCGGCCGCGCACATGATGGTTACTATCAACAACTTGGTGACCAGTCCGCGTTGCCCCAATTGCGCAGCGCGCACTGCCCAGGCAGCGGTCAGGGAACTGAACAGAAGAACAATCGTGTTTACGGCGCCGAGATTGGTGTCCAGAAACCGTGACGCATACTTGAATACATCCGGGTGACTGTTACGGTAAGTTGAGTAGGCAACAAAAAGAGCCGTGAAGAAAAGTATTTCGGTAAGCAGGAACACCCACATACCAAACTTGTTGGTATCGAACTGTTGCTCGATATCATCGAAATGGTGGGCGACATTACTGTCGTGGCCGTCAGCACTCATCTTATGATTCCTGTTGATTTATTTTGCAGATGAGTGGGTCGTAATCAGTGGGATTTACAGGCAGGTAGCCTTCTTCCTCGGACTTGAACTCGACCAGTGACATGTCGTACGGGTCCCCAACAACCGGTGCCTCTGCAAAGTTTTCGAGTGGCGGAGGTGACGGACATTGCCATTCCAGGCTGACTCCTCCCCACGGGTTTGGTGGCGCCTTCCTGCCATTCTTAAATGACCGCAACAAGTTCCAGAAAATCGCCAGGATCGCAATACCGATCATCATCGAACCGATGGTGGAAATCTGATTCAGGTATTCGTACTGGGGATGGTAGTCGAAGTAGCGACGTGGCATCCCGCGGGTACCGAGCAAGAACTGGGGAAGGAAGGTAATGTTGAAGCCGATGAAAGAAACAATCGTCCAGAAGCGCCCGACTGCTTCGTTGTACATCACGCCAAACATTTTCGGCCACCAATGGTGCACTCCGCCCAAGTAGGAAAACAGAGCGGATCCAACCATTACAAAATGGAAGTGAGAAACTACGAAGTAGGTGTCGTGGAGGTGGACGTCGACTGAGAGGTTGGCCAGCCAGAGCCCGGTAAGGCCGCCGATTCCGAACAACCAGATAACCGCCAGCGCAGAAACCATGGGCGTAGTGAAATTTACCGACCCCTTATACATGGTGGCAATCCAGTTGAACACCTTGACTGCCGAAGGGATGGCCACGGTGAAAGTAATGGCCGAGAAGATGATTGAGACCAACGCCGATTGTCCACTTATATACATGTGGTGTCCCCAAACAATGAAGCTGACAATTGCAATCGCGATTGAGCTGTAGGCGATGTAGATGTAACCGAAGATATGCTTGCGACAGTGCACCGAGAACAACTCTGACACCACTCCCATTGACGGGAGAATCATGATGTACACTGCCGGGTGGCTGTAAAACCAGAATAGGTGCTGAAACAGAACCGGGTCACCACCCAGGGCGGGATCGAAGATTCCAACTCCCATGAGGCGTTCAACCACAAGCAACATGAGTGCGATTCCAAGCACCGGAGTGGCCAGAATCTGGATGACAGAAGTCGAATAAATCGCCCACAAGAACAATGGCATCTTGAACCAGGTCATCCCCGGTGGGCGCATCTTGTGGATGGTGGAAATGAAGTTCAGCCCGGTGAAAATAGAGCTGAAGCCGAGGATGAAAGCGCCAAATACAGCAAAAATCACCGAGGTCTCAGTGGTCGTGCTGTATGGAGCGTAAAAAGTCCAGCCGGTATCAATGCCTCCAGTAAAAATGGACAACACCAGAAGAGTAGCTCCAATCAAATACAGGTGATATGACAGGCGATTGATTTTCGGAAAGGCCACGTCCTTTACCCCAAGCATCATCGGCAAAACAAAGTTACCCAAGGCCGCCGGAATACTCGGAATAATGACCATGAAAATCATTACCGTACCATGCAATGTAAACAACTGGTTATAAGCATCCTTGCTGACAAAGTCCTGCCCGGGAGAGAACAACTCAAGACGGATCAGCATGGCGAAGCTGCCGCCAAAAATCAGGGCAATGAAAGTTGACCACATGTACAAAAGGCCAAGCCGCTTGTGATCAAGCGTCATCAGCCAGGACATGAGACCCTTTCCACCCTGGGTTAGGTAGCTGGCGGAGGGATTGGTGGTAGTCATGGTTCTTTCCTATTTGACCGATTTAATGAACTCAATGATTGCATCTATTTCTTCGCTGCTAAGTTGACCCTGGAAAGTAGGCATTGCGGGAGCAAAGCCCTCAACTATTTTGGTCATGGGCTCGAGCAGTGACTCGCGGATGTAGTTCTCGTCCGCAACCAGGGAACTTCCATCGATAAATTTTCGTTCGCTGCCAAACATCCCCTTCAAGGATGGGCCAATCCGGACCGAGCCGTCAGTCGTATGGCAGGCCACACATCCTCTCATGGTGAACAACTTTTCTCCGGCTTCAACCGGCGACAAGTCGGCGAGCAGATCGCCATTCTCCTCCATCCACCCTTCAAAATCGGCGGGCTCGTGAATGACCACTTTGGCCAGCATTGAGGAGTGCTCCGTTCCGCAGTATTCAGCGCACTTCATGGTGTAATTACCCGTCTTGTTTGCATTGAACCAAATCTCGGTATAGCGACCAGGAACAACATCCATCTTGATGCGGAATTCCGGAATCCATGCGCTGTGAATAACGTCACGGGAATCAAGCACGATACGTACGTTTTCGCCAAGCGGGGCATGGAGTTCGTTGTGCTTCATGCCATTGGGGTAAGTGAAAATCCAGCTCCACTTTTGCCCCGTTGCCTTGATTTCGTATGAATCCTCAGGAGCCTGTTTGCTGTCAACAAAGCTCTCCAGGCCAACATAAAACACCCATACCATCAAGACCGAAGGGATGGCCGTCCACACTATCTCAAGAGTATTGTTGTGGCTCGGCGAAGGTTGTGGCTCGGGGTTCTTAGACTTGCGGTACTTGATGGCAAAGTAAGCTGCGGCAACAGTAATCACCAGGAAGCTGAAGCCGATCAGGTAAAACAAGGCCATAAAAACCTCGTCTTGCTGGGCAGCAGCTTCCGAGCCCTGCACCGGGAACCAGAAACCACCTTGCGTAGTTTCTCCCCGTACAGGTTGCTGCAGAAGGAACGGGATTAATGAAAAGGTCATGCGGCTTGGCTTTATGCCTTGGTTGCAGTTCTGCGAATCAGTCGCAAAATGTATGCGCCGAGCACCAGCAGAGTC
>NVRO01000158.1 GCA_002400895.1 Planctomycetota bacterium | reverse complement strand
GGCGGCAGAACGCCGGCTCTACTTGCCGATCTACGGCTTTGCCGAATCGTTCAACCTGACCGTGGCTACTGCGCTGATGTTGCAACGGCTCTTCGACGCGTGCCCACAAGCGCGTGGTGATCTGAACCACGCCGAGCTGCAAACTACCCGCGAACAGTGGTACTCCAAACTGGCAACCAATCAGGAGCGCCTGGATGAATACCATAACTGGCTCGATTCTCCGCCACCCGGAGATGAGGAGTTGCGACCGGAGGAAGAACTGCGGCGACCACGTATTCCGAAGAAGTTCTGGAATCGCCAGCAGTTGACCAAAGACGCAGACTAACCGCGGTGCCAGTGCATCCCGTCGGTGGTATCTTCAACTACCACACCGGCTCCGGCCAACTGATCCCGGATGGCGTCGGACTGAGCCCAATCATTACTGGCGCGAGCGGCGATTCGCAGGGCGATCAGTTTTTCGACATCAGCATCGCTGAGCCTTTGCGCATCTTCTCCACCCTCAGCCGACTCGAACAATCCGAACAGGCAATCAACTTTGGAGAGGAAAGCCAATGCTTGCCGGCATTTGTCAGGCGGTAATCCCTGCTTGATAAAGTGATTTCGGAGGTCGAAGACCGCAGACAAAGCAGCCGAGGTATTAAGGTCTTCACACACGGATGCGAAGAATTTGGACTCCGCCCGAGCAATCAAACTGTCGGGATTAGCGGCCGGGTCGTCACCAATACCGTTTACTGATTCTCCATCCGACTCACGCGCCCCAGCCTCAAGACGCCCCTTGAAATCAGCCAACGAGGAGCGCCCTTCGGCGGCAGACTTGAGGGCATCCCAGGAAAAATTAAGGGAACCACGGTAATGGGATTTTAGAATCAGAAAGCGGAAATCCAGGGGGCTGTAGCCACGTTCGGCGATGTCATTCAAATTGTAAGCATTACCCAATGACTTCGACATTTTCCCGCCATCGACCTTGAGAAACTTGGTGTGCATCCAGGTGGTGGCAAAAGTCACCCCGGTTGCGCATTCGGATTGGGCAATCTCGCATTCATGATGCGGAAAAACATTGTCTTCGCCGCCAGTGTGAATATCGAATGACTCTCCCAGATATTTCATCGCCATCGCGCTGCACTCGACATGCCAACCCGGGAACCCGTTTGCACCGAACTCGGTGTCCCACTTCATGATGTGCCTCTCATCCGATTTCCACAACGCGAAGTCGGCCGGATGACGTTTCTCCTCATTAACCTGGATACGTGCACCGGCTTCAAGGTCCTCGATCCGGTTGCCGGACAAGTTACCGTAACCGGGAAATGAGTGGACATCAAAATAGATGTTCTCCCCTACCTTATAGGCATTACCCTTCTCAAGCAGGGTGCGGATGATATCGACCATTTCAGGGATGTGGTCGGTAGCCCGTGGATAATGGTGTGCCGGGCGTACATCCAGGGCGTCAAGATCAATGAAGAATTGCTTACTGACTTTCTCGACCAATTGCCACGGGTCAATCTTCTCCTTGCGGGCTTGCACTTCGAGTTTGTCTTCGCCGTCATCCGCATCGTTGAGCAGGTGGCCGACATCTGTCAGATTCATCACCTGAATGACCTTGTAGTCGAGCAAATCGAACAAGCGCCGCAACAGGTCGGCGAACAGAAAAGCGCGAAAGTTCCCGATGTGGGGACGTTGATAAACAGTCGGACCGCAATGGTACATGCGCACTTCGCCATCAGTGAGTGGGTGAAAATCTTCCACCTTGCGGGAGGCGGTATTGTAGAAACGCAGTTGCACGGCAGGATTTTATCTTTTCTGTTCAGGCTTCGGTTGGTACTTTACCACCATGCTTGCGAAAAAAACGAAGGTAGCGTGCTTCGCGAGCCTTACGCTCAACCAAAGTCAGGGGACGTCCCAGCAAGCAGGCATCAGCCAGATCAATCACCCAAACTTGTTGTTGCTGCTGTTGCCACAACAAATTTCCGGGGTGCAAATCAGGTGCCCAAAAACCTAGGTGGAACAATTTATCCAGAAGTTGGTGGGCCGCCTTCAAGGCTGGTACTTGCTGGCGGGCTGAAAAAACCGTGACCGCATCCGGAACTTCTGCCGTAACCAGGTGCTGGTGCCAGAAACCGCTCCTGCGATAAGCATAGGCCAGCAATACCTCCGGAGTCATTACCCCATTGGCACGCAGAGATTCCGACAGGTAGACTTCCTCGGTCAAGCGATCGGCGGATATAAAACGCGAGCCAAGTATGCCACCGAGCAATCCGCCATGGAGGTTTCTCCGCCAGACTCCACTCCTGACCTTGAATTCAAGCAAGCGGACATCACCACGGCCACCGACGTTCAACTGCTGGGAGTGTTGGTCGAGCAATTCACGTCCAGCATCCCTCCATTTCTGGTCCCCTTCGGGCAAATCCAATCCCTCCCGTACCCACAGCAAGGTGCCGGGGCGACTGAGGTCACGGAAGTTGGCGGGAAGCTCCACCTCCGCATTGTCCCAGCGCGGATAACCTCTCGCCATGCCCAAACTCAGCGACCACCCAGTAGCGGAGGATGCCCGCATTTTGCTGCTGCGTCTGTCGGCGCTCGGTGACATCGTTTTCGCCTTACCGGCCTTGCGTCTGCTGCGCTTATTGCGGCCGGCAGCGCGGATTGAATGGCTGTGCGAGGACCGCCATCAGCAGATTCTGGCAGAGCACCCCGACCTCGACCGGGTCCATGTTTACCCGCGACGGGCAGGCAATGTTGCGATTTTCAACCATCTGCGCAGATTGCACGGTGAAGATCCCTTTGATGCTGTAGTCGACTTCCAAAGCAACCTCAAAAGTGCGCTCAACCTGTTGGCTGTCCGCTCATCACGGACCATCGGATTTTCCAGACCATTATCCAGAGAATTCGCCCACTGCTTTGTCAAGGACAAGGTCGGGGTCGACCCGCGTCTTCCCCGCGCCTACCGTGATATTGCATTGGTGCAGCGCCTGGTGGGTTCCGAACTCACCGACGTACTAGTCGAGGAGGTATTACACCAGCCCGCTCCATGGCCACTGCACTCCCCTGCGCCCGAATCTTCTGCGGATATTCTGCTCCACACCAGCTTCACCCACTACGGTCGCGATAAAGCTTGGCCGCGTCAATCATGGATTGAGTTGGCCAGCGAACTGGTCGCCATTGGTCGACATCCACGATTTCTGTGGACCGAGGATGAGCACCAGCAAGTTGCCGATTTGGCGGCCAGTGCTGAATGTGAGTTGGCTCCGGCCACTCCCGACCTGCCCGCCTTGATGCAGCTATGTGACCAGGCAAATTTGTTGATTGGAACCGATAGTGGCCCGCTTCATTTGGCGAGTTGGCGTGGTACACCAACGATTGGACTATTCGGAGCCACTGACCCAGCGGTATATGCCCCTACCGGAGCCAGGTCGCGCATTGTCACTGCACTTGAAGATGGACAATCCCCACCGATACGCAACCGTACCAGTCGCTCACCGTTAATGGACGCAATCACACCGGCAATGGTGCTCGCAGCGGTAAGCCGACGCTACTGAATGGTGGCTGCTACCACCGGGCTGACCACTCCCATTTGTACGACCTGAAACCAAACCGCCAAACCAGGTAGAGCCGGCACCGTAAGCGGCCAGGAAATCGTCCCGGCAGTGTCGGAAATCCCGCGAACAACCACTATCGGACGATCAAGACCTGAATCCACGTGAAGGGGGGGGACTGGGGTAAGTCCCGGACCGTAAATACTGGCCGTCAACCAACTCGAAGCATTGGCAACACCACCGGTGAAATCGAAAGTAGCAGTCTGCCCCACAACAAGACTGGACACCGCCAGTGCGGGATTAAGACCGGCGACAAGACACTCGGCGTGGCTATACCCGTTGGTATCGAGCGAAACTGTCAGACCACCGAGGTCTCCTGACACTGCACTTGAAGAAGGATATCCAGTTCAAGTTTTCCACCATACTGATTGAAGTAACCATATAGGGGAAACGGATCAGTGCCGGTGCCGACCAATGAAATAATCTGGGTTGAACCAAAGGCAAGAACTTCTATCTCTCCTTTGGTGAAACTAAGCATAGCAATGGTGGAGAATTGTCCGGTGATCGAGTTAATCGGGAAAGGGTTGCCACTCAGAAGGTAAAACTCCATGTCCCTTACCCAGCTTTCAATTAAGGGTGGAGATCCCGGAATCGGATTGCGAATGTAGTTGTACACATCGGGATCAAACCTCAAGGTATCGACATTGGCTCCCTTGAGCACGCCGGTGCCAAATGGTGCAGTAGCAGTCGGCACTTGCATACCAATTGGCCCCTTGAGGGTAAAGTAATCGTCACCCAAAGCCACACCGAAAAAGGTGGCTATCGTATAGTCGATACGATCTCCCTCTGGACGAATATCAAGATCGTAGTCGTATTGAGCAAGTACCGGATTCGACATCAAGAACCCAAAGCACAGAAGGGCAGGTTTAAAGAGTAGGTATTTCATGGCACCGATTTATCATTGGATGATAACAGTCATTTGCTAATTTGGAGTGCACCGTCGGCCACCCAGACTTCCACTTTAAACGGCGGTACCAGGTTCTCAAGGTCCAAAGGATACTTTTTAAGCTCTTTACCTACAATCACTTCCAGCACTTCATTGGAATCATCCAGACGGATATTTACCATTACCCCCTCGGTTCCTGGACTCAGCCTCTGATTGCCAACTGGTAAACTCCAAGTCCGGTATTTAGGCTCCGCATAGGAGCCACCTCCGCCAAAGCGATTGAGCCGTACGCGAATTCGATCCCGGCCACTGCCGCTGATGAGAAGGCCTCCTTCGGTATTACCACTTGCTCCAATCCTGATATTCCGCTCCCAATAATGTCCATCCCAACTTCCCTCAAGCAGCGCGGTCACAACCTGACCCGGATAGGAACACAACAACATCGGGGCGGCATCGCTCGGAGGGTCGAACTCACGACCACGGAGAACAGGCTCGAGGAATGCGACTGGCAAACCGCCAGTTGCCGCCAACAAATCGAAGCTGGTCCAGTTTGACAGAACCTCCCATGGTTCCCCACTTGAGTCAGCATGCAATGCCAGAAAGGCCATTTGAGAACGAGCTTCGAGCATCAATTCAGCGGGTAATCTTCGCAATATGAACGGAAGGTCGGCTTCACTCCCCTCCTGATTCATTTGCTCAACTTGCTTTGCCAATCCAACTCTCCACAACTCCGGCTGAAACCACCTATCGGTACGCTTGCCAGCAAGTGATTCGGCAAGGCCCTCCAAGAACCATAGTGGAGCATCCTCGAGTCCAAGCAAATCAAGACACAAGAGATGGGCGGCTTCATGGCGAATGGACCTCATTAGCGTCAAGGGAGGAATCTTACGTTCTGCCAGCAGGCGGTCGTCGCGAGCCAACGGCACTATTGCAAATCGATCGTTTGGGAAAGTGCGTGCAACTTTCGGGTCACCACCAAGACCAAGCTGACCATATAGCCTGGTAGCGGCATCTACATCAACGCAGATTACCAGGTGACGCCGAAGTCCTGACTCCCGGTGCGACCAACGGCCAAGCGCAGCCAATTCCTGCTCGGTTTCATCAAGTGCTTGCTCGATTGAAGCTCGCCAGTGTTGATATCTTGCGGGCAGTCGCAGCTCAATGGCTGGGTTCGACCGGGTTGGGGGTTCCGGAACCACGGTCTTGGCACAAGCACCAAATACGAGCAACAATAAGACGCCGAGCTTCCCTAGGCGCTGCCCGTAGTTCTTGTCGATAAGGATGGTGACGACCCCCAACTTTCTTGGCAAAACAACCTCCTGGTCAACGCTTGGCAAATGCCAAGCGGTAAACATCGGTAAAACTGGATACGTACTCAAACCTCAATCCTTTGGTCCAGGCTTTGTCGAGAAGAGCAACATCACGCTTGTTTTCGGCCGGAAGCAGTACCGTCTTCACTCCAAGACGCTTGGCTGCCAACACTTTTTCACGAACTCCCCCGACCGGAAGGATTTCTCCGGTCAGGGTAATTTCACCGGTCATTGCGAGGCGTGCACGCAGGCGCCTACCGGTAAGACGAGAAATCATTGCGCAAGCGATTGCAGCACCTGCCGAGGGGCCATCCTTGGGAATAGCCCCAGCCGGAAAGTGAATGTGCAAGCTGGTCTTCTCCAACTTGGCAAGGTTTAACCCCAACCGTTCTCCGCTTGAACGCAGGTAACTGTGCGCAATACGGCATGATTCGGTCATTACATCTCCGAGGCTACCGGTAAAAACGACTCCGCCCTTACCAGGAAAGCCGGCACACTCAACCTCCAGGACATCCCCGCCATACGGGGTGTAGGCCAGACCCAATACCACTCCCTGAACCGGCCGCAAGCGTACCCGGTCGTCGGTGTACTTAACCGGACCAAGATAATGCTCAAGCTTGGGGCGGTCAATTACAGCCTTTGGTCGTTTGCGGCGGGCAAGTTCCAGAGTGCGCTTGCGGCAAAGTGATGCCAGCGACTTTTCAAGCCCGCGGACGCCGGCCTCACGGGTCCAACCGTTTATGACATCTCGCACTACACGCGCCGACAACTTCAACTGCGACGGACTGATACCATGTTCCTTCAACTGGCGCGGCAACAAGTGGCGTCGTGCGATTTGAATTTTCTCCTCGGTCACGTAACCGGGAAGTTCGATTACTTCCATGCGGTCACGCAATGCAGCCGGAACATGTTGCAGGACGTTGGCGGTGGCAATGAACATCACCTTGGACAGGTCGAAACGCAAGTCCAAAAAATGGTCGAGAAAATCATGATTCTGGGCCGGATCCAGGACTTCAAGCAGTGCACTTGCCGGGTCACCACGAAAGTCGTTGCCGATTTTGTCAATTTCATCCAGCACGATTACCGGATTGTTGGTACCCGCACGGCGAATCATTTGCAGAATACGACCGGGCAATGCGCCGACATAAGTGCGGCGATGGCCCTTGATTTCTGCCTCGTCACGCATTCCACCTAGGCTCATGCGCTCGAGCTTCCTACCCATCGAATCGGCAATCGCCATCGCCAGAGAGGTCTTGCCAACCCCGGGAGGACCTGCGAAACACAAAATGGCGCCGGAATGTTCGGGCCTCATTTTACGCACTCCTAGAAATTCGAGGATGCGCTCCTTGGCATCGGTCAAGCCGAAGTGATCTGTATCGAGCACGGCCTTTGCATTTTCAATATCAATATGATCCTCACTGGAGACTTCCCACGGCAATTCCACCATCCACTCCAGATAATTCCGCGCCACCGGGTATTCCGGTGACATCGTCGGAATCATCATCAGGCGGTCGACTTCATCGCGAATCTTTTTGCTGACCTCCTCGGGATAATTTCCATTTTCCAGTTTACCGAGAAAGAATTCGCGGTCGCGCTCACTGGGCTCCTGTTCCTCCCCTAATTCGCGGCGAATGATTTTGATTTGCTCACGCAGAAAAAACTGTTTTTGTTGTTCTTCAATCTTTTCACGGATTTCAGTCTGAATCTTGTCGCCCAGTTCGAGGGTTACGGTTTCTCTGGTAAGACCTTCGTCGACCAATCGCAAACGACGCTCGACTTCCAATTCGTCCAGAATTTGTTGCTTCTCCTTGTTGTCCTTGAGCAAATAGGCAGCAGAGAAATCAGCCAAAGCCCCGGCCGGCTCCATGTTCGCAGCAGCCAATGCAAACCCTTCACCCAGGCCTGGTTGGTGGCTGGCAACGGTCTGTGAAAGCGACAGGACATTGCGCTGCAGGGCTTCGACCACTGCCCCCCCGGGGTAGATATCTTCTGGATAAGAGACTCGTGCAATCGGCCCATCCTTGAGCCGCACCCAACGATCTACATGGAAGCGACGTACCCCACGACATACGTAGTTGGAGTTGCCATCAGGGAGTTTGATTCGCTTGTGGATTTCCGCGACCACTCCGGTGCGCACGAAATCCTTCCCCGCCCAGGGCGAAGAAGTTCCCTCCGCCATGATCAAGCCGATGTATTTGCCTTGCGCCGCCGCCTTTTCCATGATCGATTCGTCCAGCCCGGCTTGGGCCATCACCGGCATAATCAGCCCCGGAAAGGGCACCGAACGCGACATCGGGAAAACAACCAGTACATTCGGCCCGCCGGCGGCTCCGAAGGCTACGGCGTGGGTGCCGCCATCGGAGCGAAACTTGGCGAAAAATGGTCGACCAACCTGAAGGGAAAACTCAGCGCTGTGACCGTTGCCGAGGGTAGGCTGTTCGTCGCCCGTATTGATGCGCACGAAGTGGTGGCGCTTCACGCCAACAACGGAAAGGAAGCTTGGCGTTTCACGACGGGCGGTCGAGTGGATTCGCCACCGAGCATCCGCGATGGCCGTGCCTATTTTGGCTGCGCTGATGGCTGGGTGTATTGCCTGCGCGCGCGCGATGGCGCGTTGGTGTGGCGTTTCCGCGCAGCCCCGGAGGATCGTCGCCTCATGGCTTACGAACAACTCGAGAGCG
>NVRO01000157.1 GCA_002400895.1 Planctomycetota bacterium | reverse complement strand
AATGTCGCGGATGCGATCGGGTTGTCCGGCTAACAATTCACGAATTTGCCGGGTGAATTCCATGGTGGAATCACCGCTCTCCTTGGCTTGATTGAATACGGAGGCTGCGATTTTTCGATCAGCGGCTGACATCCGCAATGAATCTCGTAAAAACCCATCGAATGCCTGCACTTCATCGGCGCTGACCACGCCGTCGGCCTTCGCAACTTTTGCCGCCAAGCTGGTGAGAGAAATGGCAAATACCATCTGCATTTCTTGTTGTGACCGGGGACCTCGAGCCCCACCGCCGATCGGGCTTCCGAAATGGCCTCCAGTCCCACGGTTTGACGACACTGAAGAGCCCATGACCGCGCCAATCACCGCGCCAAGGGGACCACCGAGCATCATGCCGATGCCTCCACCTACCAGACTTCCAAAAATTCCCATGTCTTTAGGATACTAGGACCATGCCCTTAGTTGTGAGCCATGACCGGAAACAAATTCGCTGGCAATGCGTCCCCGGTCCTGGTTTATTCCGTCTTGAACAATCCAAAAATGATTGCCCTTTAAAATAGCGATGACTGCGGCGAGGACAGCACCTTCCTGATTGCGCCACCGGCAGTTAGCGGGCGCTTGATTCATTTCCAGGCCGCCGAACTCACCAGTTGCCGACTGAGCAACCTGGTCAGCGTGCTATTCCTGTAGGGTCAGGGAGTCGGCGAAAAACAGTTGTTGGAGGCTAAAAAAACACCAAAATGGTCCCTTGTAATACCAACATAACACTGTTAACCTATCGCCCCTCTCCCATGACCACCGAAGCTGAATCAGTACTCACCCCGGGGGCGGTTGATTTCTTGACCGACCTGGAGCGGCGCTTTGGAGTGCGCCGCCGGCAACTATTAATAGACCGCGAGAAGGTGCAGGAAAAGTTGGATCAGGGCTGGCGGCCAGACTTTCTGGAAGCAACCCGGGAGATTCGGGAAGCCGACTGGACCGTCGCTGCGGTTCCCAAAGCTCTGCAGAAACGCCATGTTGAAATCACCGGGCCGGTGGACCGCAAGATGGTCATCAACGCGCTCAATTGTGACGCCGATTTGTTCATGGCCGACTTTGAGGACTCCACCTCCCCCACCTGGGAAAATATGCTCCAGGGCCAGATTAATCTACGCGACGCCATCCGCCGCGAGATTGATTTCACCCATCCCGATACCGGCAAAGCATACGCACTGGGGGAAAACCCGGCAGTGCTGTTGGTGCGCCCACGCGGGTGGCACCTGGAAGAAAAACATTTCCTGGTGGACGGCGAACCGATGTCCGGTTCCCTGTTCGACTTTGGTCTCTACTTTTTCCATAACGCCCACGCGCTGGTGGAAAATGACCGTGGACCCTGGTTCTATCTGCCCAAGCTTGAAAATCACCAGGAAGCCAAACTGTGGAACGATGTTTTCCTCGCTGCCCAGGAGGCATTGGAACTGCCGGTCGGTACCATCAAGGCCACCGTCCTGATTGAAACAATTCTCGCCGCCTTCGAGATGGACGAGATTCTCTGGGAACTCAAGGATCACAGCGCCGGACTCAACTGCGGCCGCTGGGATTACATTTTCTCATTCATCAAGAAGTTGCGCGCCGACCCTGCTTGCGTGCTTCCCGACCGTGGCCTGGTCGGCATGGATCAGCATTTCCTGCTTTCCTACAGCCAGCTGGTGATTCGCACCTGCCATCGCCGGGGCGCTCACGCCATGGGTGGGATGGCGGCACAAATCCCGATCAAGGGCGACTCCCAAGCTAACGATGCCGCCATGGACAAGGTCCACGCCGACAAGAAACGCGAGGCTGAAAATGGCCATGACGGAACCTGGGTCGCCCACCCCGCTCTGGTGGCAATCGCCCGCGAGGAATTCGAAGCGGTGTTCACCTCGGATCACCAGTTTCATGTCCTCCGCGACGATGTCCAGGTCAGCGCCGAAGACCTCCTTAGCGTCCCCGCAGGAGCCATCACCGAAACCTGCCTGCGCCAAAACCTCAACATCGGCACCCTCTATCTGGAAGCCTGGTTGCGCGGGGTTGGCTGTGTGCCGCTCTATAACCTGATGGAAGATGCCGCCACCGCCGAAATTTCCCGCGCGCAAGTTTGGCAATGGCGCCGACATCGGGCTACCCTACAGGATGGTCGCACCGTCGACTCGGAATTAATTACTGAGATCATGGAAGAAGAACTAGCTTCCATACGCGACCAATTCAAACAACATGAACGGCCAACCGACGCCCTGCACACCGCTGCGGATCTTCTCCTCAATCTTGTCCTGAACGAGGAATTCGAGGACTTCCTAACGCTGCCTGCTTACCAAAAACTCTCCCCACCACAAACCCACGCATCATGACCCAGAACAACGGCGATTCGCCCCATAATTTTCCCGACGGCGGCTTTGGTTCCGCTCGTTGGGATGGCATCCAACGCGACTACTCCTTTGACGAGGTCGCCCGACTACGCGGCAGCGTGGTGGTGCGCCACAGCCTCGCCGAAGCAGGGTCCGAGCGCCTCTGGCAGTTGATGCACGAAACCGACTACGTTCATGGCCTTGGTGCCTTGTCCGGAAACCAGGCCATGCAGATGGTGCGGGCCGGCCTTTCGGCAATCTATGTCAGCGGCTGGCAAGTTGCAGCCGACGCCAACGTCGCCGGCCAGATGTACCCGGACCAGAGTTTGTACCCGGCCAACAGCGTCCCCCAACTGGTGGAGCGCATCAACCGCACCCTGCTGCGCGCCGACCAGATTGACCACATGGAGGGAAATTCCGACATCCATTGGATGGCCCCGATTGTTGCCGATGCCGAAGCCGGTTTCGGTGGCCCCCTGAATGCCTTCGAGCTGATGAAGGCGATGATTGAGACCGGCGCCGGAGGCGTTCACTTCGAGGACCAATTGGCATCGGAAAAAAAATGCGGCCACCTCGGCGGCAAAGTACTGGTACCGACTTCCAGCTTCATCACCACCCTGAATGCAGCGCGGCTGGCCGCCGATGTCTCCGGGGTGGCCACCATCCTCATCGCCCGCACCGACGCCAACGCTGCCGGCTTGCTTACTTCGGACATTGACGAGCGTGACCATGCCTTCATCACCGGGGACCGTACCGAGGAAGGTTTCTTCGTGGTCAATCCCGGCATCCAACAAGCCATTTCCCGTGGCCTCTCCTACGCTCCCTACGCAGATTTGTTGTGGTGTGAAACTTCGGAGCCGAATATGGAGGAAGCAAAACTCTTTGCCGAAACCATTCGCGCACAATTCCCCGACAAATTGCTGGCCTACAACTGCTCGCCTTCCTTCAACTGGAAAGCCAAGTTGGATGATGGCGACATCGAGCGCTTCCAACGCGAACTCGGAGCCATGGGTTATAAATTCCAGTTCGTTACCCTGGCCGGCTTCCACTCCCTCAACCACGGCATGTTCGAATTGGCCCAAGGTTACCGGGACCGCGGCATGGCCGCATACTCGGAACTGCAACAAGCCGAATTCGCCAGCGAGAAAAAAGGCTACACCGCAACTCGCCATCAGCATGAGATTGGCACCGGTTACTTTGACGCAGTGAGACAAGCCATCACCCAGGGCAAGAGTGCCACTACCGCGATGGCTGGTTCCACCGAGAATGAGCAATTTTAATCCGGTCTCTCCGCCATCCCGCCTGTTACTAGGCCCGGGACCGTCGGTGGTGGCACCGACGGTGCTCGAAGCGATGGCGCGACCGACCTTGGGTCACCTCGACCCCGCATTCCTCGAAATCATGGACCAGGTGCGGACAATGCTCCGCCAGGTCTTCCGCACCGAAAATGAAATGACCATGCCGATGTCCGGCACCGGGTCGGCGGGCATGGAAACCATTTTCGTCAACCTGGTTGAAGCGGGCGATCGGGTGGTGGTCGGAGTCAACGGGGTGTTCGGCCTGCGCATGGCCGAAGTCGCCCGACGTTGCGGCGCCGAAGTAATCGAAGTGCAGACCGATTGGGGCAAAACATTCTCTCCCGATGATTTCACCGCAGCCGCTGATGGCAAACCGGTGCAGCTCATGGCGGTGGTTCACGCCGAAACCAGCACCGGTGCGCACCAGGATTTGTCCGGGTTCCGCGCGGCCGCCGACTCGTGCGGGGCGCTGCTCTGTGTGGACGCGGTCACTTCGCTTGGCGGGGTTCCGCTCGAAACCGACGCCTGGGGTCTGGATGCGGTTTATTCCGGCACCCAGAAATGCCTCTCCTGCCCACCCGGTTTGTCCCCGATAACCCTCGGTCCCCGCGCCGTCGAGCGGCTTGAGAACCGCAAGACTCCGGTGCCAAGTTGGTACTTCGACCTGTCGTTGATTCGCAAATACTGGGGAGAGGAGCGCGCCTACCACCACACTGCTCCGATCAACATGATTTACGGATTGCATGAGGCCTTGCGCCTGGTGCTGGACGAGGGCCTGGAGGCCCGCTTCAAACGCCACCAAACCGTAGGCTCACAGTTCCAGCAAGCAGTGGAAGAGTTGGGTTTCTCATTGATGGTGGATGAATCCATCCGTCTGCCACAACTGACTTCCATTCGCCTTCCCGAGCAGCTCAACGATGCAAAAGGGCGCGCTCACCTGTTGCAGGAGCACGACATTGAAATCGGTGGTGGGCTTGGTCCATGGAAGGGTCAAGTTTGGCGAGTCGGCCTGATGGGCGCCGGTGCCACCCCCGATTCGGTCGAACGATGCCTGCAAGGGATTCGTTCGGCGCTGGCTGCGACCAGCGCTTAGAAGATATGCGTGCCACCCGGTGCAAGCTGATGCCGATGGCACGGGGGTGACGGTAGTGTCGGGGTTGGCGTATTGAGCGGAAAGGTAAATCCCCGACCACGACACCGTAGAGAGGATGATGTGTGTACGAATCATCGGCGTAAATCCAATCCTTATCACCCAATTGCTCCATCTACCTCCACATTGACCGATATTTTTCGGTACCAAAGGACCTGTGTACAATAGTCTGGAATGGGATTTTCCCATTACAAATCATGTCCGAATCCACCCAATCAACACCACCGGCAGCCAAAGCTACCGACCCCTCCACCTTTCAGGAAGTACTTAAAGTATTGACCGGTCAAATTGTCACGGTGGCAAACCCCGAATCATACGAAGAAGCGCCCCTCGGCCACCGCCTCACCACTGGCTTCTATAAGGCCAGAATTCTAAAGGTGGGAGACGACTTTGTTTCCCTTGCCACCGAGTTCAAGCATACCAAGGGCGAAATTCCCAAGGAGCCGGTCAAGCAGTTTGTCCCCTTACATTCCATCAAACGAATTAGTGTGATGAAGAGTGAGAAGGTGATTCACCTGTAAGCCGAGTCAGAAACCAGGCGGCCAGGCGCTCGTAAATATTCGGAACAACTCCCAACATGTTCGTTCCGTGGATGTTCTTGCCGGGAATCATCCAGGAGGTAAGCGGGGCAGTTCCCGCTTCTTCAAGAACTGACAATATTGACTTGGAACCCTTGTCCCACTCTGCGTGGCTGGAAACCACCAGTAATTCCCGATCTCCCCAGTCCTTGAGGTGTTCGAGAGTAGGGACGCCAAGGTAGTTCTCTCCGGGGGTTAGCAATCCGACGGTGCGCAATTTCGAGTCGCGGCGGGCGGCATCGATGGCGACCGAACAACCAACGCTTGCACCCAACAAACCGATGTGTTCGCGGCGATGTCCGCGCTCCACCAGCCAATCAACTGCACCGGCGGCGTCCTGCCACATCGCATTGAATAGTTTCGGGTCACGGTCACGGACCCGCTTCGACAGATCCTCTCTGTTCGGACCACTCTTGCTTTCGCCATGCCCACGCATGTCCAGATGAAGGGTGGCAACTCCGCGCTGGCGAAAGGTGCCGGGCAGCCCTTGCCAGCCGTAGCGATCGGATTCGTACATGTGGAGGAGAACTACCGCCGGTTGTTCGGCGAAATGTTCCTTACCGTGCTCCTCTCCATCCGCACCGAAATGGTTGCCGGTATGCAGATACCAACCGTAGATTGTTACCCCATCGGCGGTAATAAACTCGACCTCCGTGGGGCCGGTCTCGGGATCCGATACAACAACAAGAGCAAGGGTGAGAAGAGAAATCCACATGATTTTCATTATGATGATGCCATGAATGAAATGTGGAGGAAAGCCTCAAATCTGGCCGACAAGACCCCAGCAACGCGGAATCGCTCCGCAGATTTGCTGCGCGCACTCTCAATCCTTGCGGTGGTGCTGGGACACCTGTTGCTGGCCGCCCCCTTTATGGATGCCGACGGCGCCCATCTCGACCACTTACTGGCCCGTTCCCCATGGACTCATTGGTTGACCTGGTGCTTCCAGGTAATGCCGGTGTTCTTTTTTGTCGGCGGTTTCTCCAACGGCATCACCTGGGACGCAGCCCTCCGCAGTCATAAATCCTATTCCGACTGGTTGGGAACCAGGTTGGCAAGACTGTTGCTCCCGGTTTTGGTGCTGCTGGTTTTCTGGACGCTCACCGCAAGCATCGCCCACTTGGCCGGAGTGCCGGCAGAAATGATTAGGGTGGGTTCACAAGTTGCTCTGATTCCCACCTGGTTTCTTGCCGTTTATTGTCTGGTGGTTTTATTGACCCCGCTTACTCGCGGGGCGTGGAAGCGCTGGGGCGCTTCGACAATCTGGGTGCTGGTGGCACTTTCGATCCTCGGCGACCTCGCTTATTTTCAATGGGATCTGCGGATTTTGGGATGGGGCAACTACCTGTTCGTGTGGCTCGCGGTGCATCAACTTGGTTACGCCTGGTTGGACCGAACCGGCACTTCCCGTGGCACTTCCTGGGCCTGTTTCGTCGGCGGTTTTCTACTCCTGTTGGCGATGGTTAAATGGGGGCCATGGCCACGAAGTTTGGTCGGAGTGCCCGGTGCTGAAATCAGCAACACCACCCCTCCTCATCTGCCGTTACTGGCGTTGGCGGCATTTCAATTTGGTGCGGTGCTTCTGTTCGAGAAGCGCATCAACCGGTTTCTGCAAAACGCGCGAGCGTGGACTGCCACGGTGCTGGTGAACGGAGTCATCATGACGGTGTTTCTGTGGCACAGCACGGCGATGATGTTGTTGTTCGGGCTCGCCATTCTGCTGGGAGGCGTAGGACTTGATCCGACTCCGGGAGAAATGGATTGGTGGGTGATGCGGCTGCCATGGTTGGCAGTGCTGATGGCCGGGCTACTGCCTTTCGTCGGGTTGTTTTCCCGTTTCGAACGAGCGGTGTCCGCTAATCACTCATTTCCGTCCGCCTGGCGGTTGGTGCCGGGAACATTAATCGCCTGTGGCGGCTTGGCACTACTCGCATTCCATGGCATCGGTGGCGATGGGCCTTTGGGGCTGCGCATCGAGGCGCTGGTTCTCCCCTTCCTCGGTCTCGCATTCGCCGGATTATTGTCTCCAAAGCACTAATTCACCTCCTTTCTCGTACATCCGTTGAAATAGAATCTAGTAAAGCGAATAAGATACCTGGGACATCCAAATATAATTTTTACTTATACTGTTTGTCCCTGTCTCGCAAACATTCCCGGAGCACAATGAAAACAAATCGAACCACAATTTTTCTTACTTCCCTGATAGTCCTAGGTGCCCTGTCAACGGGATGTGCTTCCTTTACCCGCCCTGAAGCGCCGACCCTGATAAGCCCTCCTAGTTATTCACCCTCAGACAGCCCTATAGCACCAAGGTCACCACAATCCCCAAGCGAGCCTACATATGAATTGCCGTCTTCTAGTGATGTTAATTGGCGTGACACATGGGCCGACCCCTTTACCAACGACGGGGAGAACAGTAAAAGTATCCTGAATGGTGAAGCCATCGGTTTCGTATTTCCAGTTGCCGTCGATAATCAACTTAGAACTGCACTCATTAGTGCTGCTCTCGCCAACAACGCCTTGGCTTTTGACCTTGGGCAAATCACGACTTCTGGACTTCAATTCAAAGGAGAATTATACGATGACAAAGGAGAATTATACGATGACATGATTGATATCCATCTCACTGACCCAACAGCAATTTGGGTAGCATCAAGCGTCGCTACAAGCCTGCGTCTTGATCGCGTTTTCCGAATCCAAACTCTGGAGGTCTACTCCACAACAATAGATGTCATTAAATTTGATATCACACCATCCCTAAAGAAACTCGAAGGATATAACGCGTCCATTCCCGGGTACAACGCGCGTATTTCTGCGTACGAACAAGCCTTCAAGGAGTATCTGTATTACTTTCGGGTATATGGAAAGGAATTCTCCAGATGGAAAGAGAAGGAAGAGAAACTAATTGAAGCTCGGCGGGCTCTTTATGAGCAACCCAACAATCAGGCATTAGATGAATTCAACCAGAATTGGTCCAAATATATAGCCAATCTCCCCCCCGTTAATAGAGATCCTCCTGTAAAGCCAACAGTGGAGGTTCCGTCATATGAGGTTCCTCCTTTGGACCAAGTAGAACGAGTTGATATCCCTGTTAAGCTCCAGCGCCTAGAAGTACTTTCCATGGACCAAATGCGTGAAATTCT
>NVRO01000156.1 GCA_002400895.1 Planctomycetota bacterium | reverse complement strand
TCGCTCATGCGGTGGAGGTGGGGCATAAAAAACTGGAAGCGCGCTATCCGCAGATTCTGAGAAGCGCATTGCAACGCCCCGGATTGATTCTGGGTACGGTTGCCCTGATGGGTATTGCCACCTGGATGGCCGCAGGGAAAGTCGGCCGCGAGCTGCTACCTGAAGTCATGCAAGGCGAGATTACCGCTGAGCTGTATTTTCCTTCCGGCAATCCGTTGTCGGAAACCGATATGGTTTCGTCCCGGATTGACTCCCGACTGAGGGAAATCGACGGGGTAAGTAAATCGGTGGTGGTTTCAGGTGCCGACCGCGAATCAGTGAGCAGTAACGAGGAAGGACCCCACGTAAGTCGCATAACCATCAGCATTGAAGAAACCGGAAACCGCCGCGCCCTCGAATCTCAAGTTGAAACTGAACTTCGCACATTTCTTGCCAAGCAACCGGAGATTGCCAGATTTGAATTAAGCCGTCCAACTTTGCTGGCAACCAAAACTCCGCTTGAAATTGAAATCATCAGTGAAGATTTTGCACAGTTACGCAAGGTCAGCGACCAGGTGATGGAGGAGCTGCACGGATTACCAGGATTGGTCGATTTGCGGTCATCGATTCGCCGCGGAAACCCCGAAGTACTGGTGGTGCTCAATCGCGAGCGCCTGGCTGCGCACAACCTCAATTTGAGCCAGATTGCGGCACGGCTAAGGATGGCGGTTGAGGGTGAAGTATCCACTACCTTTGCCGAATCTGACGAACGTCTTGATGTGCGGGTTCGTGCCGACTTTGCGCATATGAGCAGTGTCGAGCAGTTGCGTGATTTGCCTATCAACCCCGAATCCGAACGACCATTGCCGTTGAGCGCAGTGGCTGAGCTGCACACCACTTTCGGCCCCAGTGAAATCCTTCATCTCGGGAGCCAACGTGCCGCGGTATTGTCCGGCTCCATCGCCAGTAACCGTGTCGACCTCGGCGCGCTTACTACCGCAATTGAAGAGAAGCTGGCCCAAATAGAAGTGCCTTACGGGGTAGAGCTGCGCATTGGTGGACAAAAGCATGAAATGGAAGAGGCCCTCGCCTCGCTCAACTTTGCCCTGCTACTTGCCATTTTCCTGGTTTACGCGGTAATGGCCGGTCTGTTCGAATCCCTGCTTCAGCCCCTGATTATCATGGCCTCGGTGCCATTGGCGGCAATCGGTGCAATCTGGGCACTGCTCGCCACCGGCACTCCTCTTTCGGTGGTAGCACTGCTCGGTCTGGTGGTGCTGGCAGGAATCGTGGTTAACAATGCAATTGTCCTGGTTGATCGCATCAACCGAAATCGTGATGACGGCCAAGAGCTTGACGACGCAATTTTGGAAGCGGGCAAGGCCAGGCTAAGGCCTATCTTGATGACCACCTTCACTACCGTATTGGGCATGCTCCCATTAACCGGATGGCTTTGGTTCATCGGCTCCGCCGAGGGTACTGAACTGCGCGCCCCGATGGCCTTGGTGGTAATCGCCGGACTGCTCTCCTCAACCATGCTCACTCTGGTGGTGATTCCGGTTATTTACCGTGGCTTGACCCTGCTCACCACCAGAACTGCCAATGTCTAAGCTACAGCACTTCTTTTACCGGCTGGTGCGCCGTCCAATAGCAGTATTGATGTTTGTCCTCGCCCTGATGGGAGCAAGCGGGATTGCGGCTTCGAGAATCCCGGTGGAACTCCTGCCCAAGGGATTCGGAAGTTCGACCATCTCGGTCAGCGCAGCCTGGGAGGGCGCCAACCCCAGCGAGATTGAGCAACGGGTTGTAAGAGTGTTGGAGGAGGAATTTCGCACCATACCCGGCATCAAGGAGGTGTCCTCGGTGGCCACCGAGGGACAGGGGATTGTAAATCTTAGTTTCCCCGGCAATGCTGACATGGACCAAGCTTACGCCGAAGTTTCCGACCGCATTGAACGGGCGCGACCACAGCTTCCATCTGAGGTTGACCGCGTTATTGCACGCCGCTGGTCGGGCGATTCGATGCCGATTATTTGGTGCGGAATCATGTTTCCACCGGAGCTGCGCGAAGAAGCCCAGTCGATTGTCGCCGATGTGCTTATCCCCCGGCTCGAATCAGAAGACGGAGTGGCCTCGGTAAATGTTAGCGGCTTGGAGCCGCGTTCAATCCGCATCCTCATCGACCAGGAGCGAGCGGTTGCCAACCGGGTAGACATTGGGGCGTTGATACAGCGGTTGCGTGGAGACAACATCTCCGCCCCGATTGGCGACCTCGACCAGTATGGACTGCGCCATATTGTGCGCATCGATGGGCGTTTCAAAAGCCTCGAAGATATTGAAGAGTTTCCGGTTCACCAAGGTCTGAAAATAAAGGACATTGCCGAAGTGCGGCCGGTGCGCAGTTTGCCGGACAATCTGTTCCGCATTGAAGGCAACTACTCACTGGGGATGGCGATTTCCAAGGAGACCTCAGCCAACACCTTCGAGGTCTGCAAACGGATACAGAAACTTCTGGAAGAAGGCCTCGCCGACGACCCGCTGCTGGGCAAGTTCGAATACAGCGTGTTCTTCTCGGAAGGTGAAGCGATTGCCGACTCCCTGCGAACGCTGGTCAAGAATTCTTTTTACGGAGGCCTTATCGCCTGCGCCGTGCTGTTCTTATTCCTGCGTCGTGTCGGCTATACCTTGTTGGTCGCTGCTTCAATCCCGTTCTCGGTGCTGGCAACTCTGGCTTGGCTTTATTTTTCCGGTGACAGCTTCAATATGTTGTCGATGATGGGAATTACCATCTCCATCGGCATGCTCGTCGATAATGCAGTGGTAATCGTCGAAAGCATCGTGCAGCGGCGCGAGCGGGGTGACACCATCGATCAGGCTTGTGTGAACGGACCAGCAGAGATGGCGCTTGCAGTAACCACTGCCACCCTCACGACCGTGGTTGTTTTTCTGCCGCTCATTTTCATGTCCGACGACCGTTCGGCCAAGATTTTCGCCCATGCAATCGGCATTCCCTTGTGCGTGGCTCTGATCTCAGCGCTCATCCTCGCCGAGTTGGTGGTGCCTCCGGCGAGCCGCCTGCTTGCTCGTGTAAGCCGCAATTCGCAGCACAAGCATCGCGTCCTCGAACATGGCGACGACCCGGTACCCAGTTCCGGACCAGCATCCTGGATGCCTCGACTGGTTCAATGGTCGTGTAACAACCGCCTCAAGGCCGTCAGCCTGGCACTTGCATTCCTGCTTTCAGGTGGCATTGCCACCACCGGTAACAGCAGTGAAGACGGGATTTCCTTAGGCGGCGGAAGAATGTCCTTTAACTTCGAATTTGCGGCCAATACCACCTTGGACGAAGCAGAGGAAGCGGCGGTCGAGTTTGAGAGCGTACTCAACGGCCCACTCAACGAAGCACTCGGTTCCCCCACTATTGGTATTGCCTTTGGCAAACAAGGTGGGGAAATCTTCTTGTGGCACGATGTCAACCCCGACCCCGAGCTGAAAGAATCCATCAAGCGAATCCTGCGCGAGAACATCCCCAGAAGTCCACGCTACCAACTAAAGATTGAAGATGCTTACGACCGGGTCGGCCAACAGGACGGCTGGACCCGCATTGGCATTTCCGGCCCCGATTCCACCACCATTGCCGAGCTCGCCGAGCAAGTAAGGACAGCAGCACGGGCTTCCCCGGTGTGGGAGTCGGTGAGGGAAGATGCTCAATCTGCGCGTGAAATCCTGGTTCGGCTTGACCGCAATCGATTGCATAGGTTGCAGTCCAACAGCCGCAGCGTCCTCGGCAGCATCGAGTACGGCTTGCGCGGGGTGATGGTATCGCGATATCAAACCGAGAATGGAGACGTTCCATTGATTGTGGAGTACGACCGTCCACAAAACCCCGACCGTCGAGTGCTCGAGGAAATGGTGGTGGCTGGTTGGCAAATTGGAGCCCCGACTCAACTATCTGTTTTCGCTGATTTCGAAAACCGTCGTGCACCATCCACCATCTTCAGACGTGACGGTCGCACCATGGCAGTTGTCGCCCTGAAACATGTCGACAAGGATTTGCGAGTCGCGGCCAGCGACACCATGGCGTTGATGGCAGGCATCCCCATGCCGGAGGGATTTGCCTGGGAACAAGCAGGGGGATGGGACTCCTTTGAGCGCGATATGGGAGAACTGAAAGTAGCCTTCATACTTGCAGTCGCTCTGGTGTTCCTGCTGATGGGTTTGTTGTTCGAATCGTTGGCGCTTCCCTTTTCGGTTCTGATTACCATCTGGTTTGCGGTAGTTGGTGCCAACTGGGCATTCAAAATCACCGGAACTTCAATCGACTTGGTGGCGATGATCGGCATGATTGTGCTCGCTGGCGTGGTGGTCAACAACGGCATCGTTTTGGTTGACCGTATCATCCGTCTCGAACGCAGTGGACTTGCCCGTGCTGAAGCGGTGGTGCGCGGAGTACGCGATCGGATGCGCCCGGTACTGATGACTGCACTGACCACCATTGCCGGACTGTTGCCGTTGGCGCTATCCAAACCCGACGGGTCAGGCATTTCTTTCCAGGGATTGGCAATCGGAGTTTCTGGCGGGCTTGCTTTCACCACTTTTTTCACCTTGTGGGTTGTCCCGCTTCTCTACGTATTGTTCCAGGACATGGGAACCGTCCTCAGACGCGAAATATTTGACCGGATGTTCGCCCGCTAAGCGGTGCAGATTGCCACTTCTGGTCGCTCAAATCCAACAATGCCGGGGTGTGGACTTGCCATCAGACCGGAAATCAGGGACAATCCCGCTCCCCTTAACCGGTCATGACCAAGTTCCTTGAAGGTAACGATGACGGCTCACCCCTCCGTATTGCGGTGGTAGTTGCCGATTTCAACAGCGACATCACGAGCGCTTTGCTCGACGGATGTCTGCAGACTCTTCGCGACAGAGGCGTGAACGAAGATTCCATAACCGTTGCCCACGTCCCCGGCGCCTTCGAACTTCCCGGTGTTTGCGACAAGTTTGCCGCTAGCGGCTCCTACGACGCGGTAATTGCCCTTGGTGCTGTTATCCGCGGCGACACCCCTCACTTTGATTACGTGGCTGGTGAATGCGCTCGTGGGATCATGCAAGTAATGCTGGCACGCAAACCTCCGGTAGTTTTCGGAGTCCTCACTACCGACACCCTGGAACAGGCACAACTTCGCGCGAGTACCACGGACTGTGGAATTTCCTCGGCGGACGAGGCTGGCCGTGAGCAGAAGACCAGCCGCCAATCCAATAAGGGAGCCGAATCTGCTGTGGTTGCCTTGTACATGTCCAAGCTTTACGCAGCAATCTGATGCCCGCCCCAATCCGTCGCCGTACCCGTGCTCGCGAACTCGCGCTGCAATTCCTCTACACCTTGGAGATGCGAGGTGTCGAGGCCGAAGATGATCTTGGCCCCTTCCTGGAACACCACACCCGGCGGAATCCGGACAAGAAGGGCGCGAAAGAAGTCAAAGAGTACGCTCACCAGTTAGTGCTTGGCGTGCAGGAAAACCTCCATGACCTCAACTTGTGGATTGAGCGCATCGCTTCCAATTGGCGGCTTGACCGCATGGCCTATGTTGACCGCAACGTCTTGCGCTTGGCCATTTACGAACTGCTGCACAAGAATGAAGTGCCATTCAAGGTAGTAATCAACGAGGCAATTGATCTGGCCAAGCGCTTCTCAACCAGTCAAAGCGGCGGCTTCGTCAACGGCATCCTGGACCGCTCCAGAGTTCTGATTCAGGACCAACGTGACAACGGGATTAAGATTCCGGAGGCTCCGGCGGCGCCGCTGGAACTTGAATTCACCGACGAAGCAATCCTGGAAACCCGTACTGCTGTGCCAACCCCGCGTCCGACCTACGGCAAGGCCGCCGAGAAATACGATGCAGCAAAAGCAATGTCCGAACCACCACGACTTGAGAATGGTCCCATCGAATACCGTGATGATTTCGAACAGCCGGAGATGCCGGATGATTTGTACGGCGAACTTGACCAGCCTGCGGCTGCTACCGAGGGCGGAGAAAATTTAGATGACCAGCAAGCCGCACCGGTTGAACCGGATGACCTGTACCAAGAGGAGACTCCGCTAGAGCCTGACAACCTCGACCGCGAGGTCGATTGAACATGCTGGGAGTATTCCGCCGCGGTTTGCAAAAGACTCGTAACCGCATCAGCAACGCACTGCGGGAACTCGGCGGCAACCACACTACCGAAGAAACCCTCGCCGCGCTCGAGGAGATTCTCTACACCGCTGATGTCGGGCCGCTGTCCAGCGCTCTGCTCGAAGAGGCCGAAACCAAGTTGCGCCGCGGAGACTTCGCCAACGCCGGGGAAATTGCACCATGGTTACACCAGCGACTTAGCGGCTTGCTGGAGCACCCGGGTGACACCCCACTTGAACTCGGAGGGCGCAAGCTTAGTGTGATAATGGTGGTCGGGGTCAATGGCTGTGGCAAAACCACCAGTGTTGCCAAGTTGGTGCACTGGCTTCAACAACAGGGACATCGCCCGCTGGTGGCCGCCGCTGACACCTTCCGCGCTGCCGCTGCCGAACAACTGGGGATTTGGTGTGAACGCCTGGGAGTTGAGTTGGTGCGTGGCGGCGAGCAAGCCGACCCCGCCGCGGTAGTGCATGACGCTTGTGCCAGGGCGATTGCCAACGATGCCGACGTTCTGGTAGTAGATACTGCCGGCCGCCTCCACACCCAGCGCAACCTGATGGCGGAACTCGAAAAAATCGCGCGGATTGCCGGACGACAAGTTGAAGATGCGCCCCACGAAACTCTTCTCGTGCTCGACGCCACCACCGGCCAGAATGCCATTCACCAAGCCAGAGAATTCAGTGCAGCTATCCCCCTCAGCGGCGTGATTCTGTCCAAACTCGATGGTACTGCAAAAGGTGGAGCCGTCCTCGCAATTGGTGAACAACTCGGCACCGCCGTCAAGTTTGTCGGGCTTGGTGAACAAGTCGAGGACTTCGCGGTCTTCAACCCCGAGGAATACACTGCCGCCCTGCTCGAACCTCGACCGGCATGATGAAATTGCTCTTGGCGGCTACGGTAATCTTGCCGGTATGGGCATGGTCACCAAGCCTGATTGACGATGCCCGCCTTGACGGCGCCCTGGTCTCGCTCCTGGTATTTGCCGCGCTGCTATGGAAACCCGCCAAAGTTGCCCCCGGCACCATGCTGTTTCTGGCCGCGGTCACCCTCGCCATATTCCCGCTGTTCGCCATTGGAGTTCCGATTGTTGGAGGACTAACCGACCGTGCTCCCTTGCTCGCCGCCTGGGGTTTGTTAGCCGCAGCCATCGCCCGACCTAAAGCGCTGGAGCAGGCCTGGACCCCGATTCTGATCGCGGTCTTCGCTGCTGCCGGCTACGGCCTGCTCCAGCTTTGGGGAATCGACCCGCTGAACTTTTCGCCACCAAGCCCGGGTCCACCGGTGGCACCATTTTCCGGCACCAATCATGCCGCTGAAATCATCGCTCCGGCTCTTATTGCCGCCCTTGCGCTGGGATGGGGTGGCAAGCGGTTCTTACTGTTACTGCCAGCTTCCTTCATGCTGGGCTACTGGGATGTACTTGCGGCAATGATTTCCTTGCCGGTGGGAGTGCTGGCGCTGTGGGTACAAAATCGTGCTAAACCGCACCGACAAATGTTGCCGGCAGTAGTGGTATTGATGGTCATGGCGATGGGCAATCTGAGCCTTGACCGGGAGCTGCCGGCTGCCAGCAGCAGTGAAGTTTCGGTCAATCAGGCCGAGCATGGGCCGGGGACAGGCCTGCCGACCTCGATCAAAATCCGCTTGCTAACCAATAAAAATGGTATCCAGCACGCCCTATCCCTTCCCTTTGGAATCGGCTTGGGGCGTTATGAAAACGACCATCCGGGTTGGATGCCACCCGAGTTGTTGGAGATTGCCAGCCATAATTTCACCGACCCGGCAACTCCCCGCGCCAAGGATCCACATAACGAAGCTCTACTCATGCTGCTCGAAGCTGGTTGGCTCGGCTTGGCTTTGGCTTGCGCTGCACTCTGGCTGCTGTGGAAACGTCCCGAGCGTGCCCATTGGACTAGTGCTCCGCTGCTCGTCCTCGCAGTCCATGCGCTGGTGCGTTCTCCATTCACCGACAACGGCAGTGCACTGGCTCTGGCAGCATTGTTGTTCGCCGCCAGCACCAGGCACGATGAAAAACCTGGGATTAAAAATTGGCGAGCGGCCATCGCCACCCACGATTGGCGGTTGTTGCCGGCGCTCACCATGGTCAGCATTGCCGCCTGTCTTGCCGTCCCCCAACTGCTCGGAGAACTAAACATCGCCGCGGCTCTAAAGGACGGTCAACGCGACCAGGGCAAGCTGATAGCAGCCGCAGCACCGCTTCAGCGTGCGCTTGACTGGAGACCATGGGATGCAGTCGGCTGGGGACTGGAAGCCTCGCGGCTTAGCCATGCTGGGGCTGAAATAGCTGACATCCGTGCCGCTCTGGTCAATGCACTGCGCCATGACCCGGCCAACTTGTTTGCCCACACTGCGCTGATCAAACTGGAAATGTTGGCGGTTGAAACCACCGGCAGCGGCTTTGAAGCATTGGCATTGGCCTCGCTGACAAGTTGTGAAAATTTGGCTCCCAGGCATCCGGCAGTGCGCGAAGCGCGCAC
>NVRO01000155.1 GCA_002400895.1 Planctomycetota bacterium | reverse complement strand
TGCCGCCAGTCGGCCCTGCTGGTCGCGGTGCAACCATCCGGAAAGGTGCATCGGTGTGCCTTCGAACACACCATTTGCATTCATAATAATCCCATTGCTGAGAGAACCGGCCACCCGCATTTGTTTTAGCACAAACGAGAGGGGCGGTTCCGCAAGCTCCAATTCGACATTTTCCAAGTTGAAGTCGATCACCTTGGAATTGGGTGCCAGGTGAAGTGCGAGCTGGCATGACTCCGCGCGCAAATCGGCTGGCAAGAAATCGAAACCTCCGAGTTCAGCACGGGGGCAGAAAAGATCAAAGCCCCAATCTTCAGGCCCGAGGCTCAGCCAGGCAATGGCGTGGAGACCAAAATCGCTGACAATCTCACCTTGTAGTTTGAGGTTTCTGCCGCGAGCCTGCCCTTTGGCGGATGCAATCAAAAAGGAAGTATGAGAATCTCCCACCGGAGCAGTACACCGCAGCTGGTTAAGTTCCAGTTTGAATGCAGGTGGTGGAGTCAGATTTGCGGTCGTCTTGTCCGCGAGCCTGCGCTCGTTCAACAGTTCGGCAACTTTGTCGGAATGCACTTCACCGCCATTGATAATCATCCCACGGATGGTCAAAAAACCGACCCCCGGTAACAAGTCGAGGTGAAGTTGGACCTGATCCAGAATCGCCAGAGATTCATCGCTACCACTTGCGCCAACTTTAGCCAGGCGAAAATCCTTCAATACGATTGTGCCAGGTGCCCAGCGTACGGAAACGCTAGTGGCACTGAGCTCGGCACCGTCAGGTGCGATGCGTTTCAAGATGCCACTGGGTAATGGAACCGGCAGCCACCCTGAGATTGCCACCGTGGCACATACCAGTAGGGTGGTACGTATTCTCATCCTGATATTTCTACGGGTTCGTCGGCAGCGGTAGCGGAATCATGGTGGTACACCCGGTGCACCCGCGAGCCGATTGAACAGACGATTTCATACGGGATGGTGCCGGCCGCTGCGGACAAATCCTGAACTGACAGACTATGGTCCCCGTCACGGCCAATCAGAGTGACGGTGTCACCGATGTCAACATTGGGAACGTGACCGACGTCGACGGTGCAGTAATCCATCGAGATGGCGCCGACAATCGGACAAAATTGTCCGCGCAGGAGCACTTTGCCGTGTCCTTCAGCCCCTAATCGGTAAGGAATACCGTCGTTGTAGCCAAGCGGCATCACCGCCAGTCGGGTTGGTGAAGGGGCACGCCATTTCCCCCCATAGCCAACCGCAGTTGCAGCCGGGATGTCCTTCAAGAAAACCACTTGGGTTTGCAATGACAAGACTGGCCGCAGGCCAAAGTCCTGTTGGAGAGCAAGTGGCATTACCCCGTAAAGTGCGATGCCCGGGCGAACGGCATCTCCAAAGACCTGTTTACCGGTGAATAGGGCAGCGGAATTTGAGCAGTGGACCTTGGCAACTGGAAGTCCATGCGCGCGTAGCTGGTCCAGAGTCTTGGCAAAGCGATGTTCTTGCTCCGCAGTAGCGACTTCGTCGTACCCGCCTGGGCATGCGAAATGGGTCATAACCCCGCGCAGTTCAAGCCAAGGTTCACTGGATACAGTCTGGGCGACGCGCAAGGCAGCCTCCGGCAGAACTCCGAGGCGGGTCATCCCGGTGTCAATTTTGAGGTGTACGCCGAGACGGTGGCCGGCGGCCCGCGCTGCTGCTGAGAGTTGCAAGGCACGAACTTCGGAATGCACTCCAACTTCAATGTCGTGTTCCAGCAGTGCGGGGATTTCCGAATCAACCGCAGTACCGAGCACCAGGAGAGGAGTGTTGATACCAGCATCACGCAATTCCAGCGCTTCGGTGCTGTCACCTACTCCCAGCAGGGCTACATTTTCGGATTCACAAACCCGGGCGATTGCGCGGGCACCGTGCCCATAAGCATTTGCCTTCAGTACCGGCCAAACTTCCGCCTGTCCGGCAAACCGACGAATTACCCGGAGGTTGTGCCGGAACGCCTCCAAGTCCACAGTTGCCCATGCGCGATGCCTATTGCTCACCCGTTCAGAATACCTATTCCGGCTTCTACCCGAGCCGCTTGCAGGGCCAAATTTCAGCGTCGTCCGAGGCCGAGAAGTCCTTCTTCTGTCACCACTTCAATCGTAATCCTGCGAATCTCATCGGCTAAGCCTGCGCGTGAGTGGGGAGGGAGCTCATTGGTTTTGCTCAACTCATTGATTAAGGTGAAAAAACTGGCGCGGTCGGTTGCCTCGGAAACAAGTTTGGTCATTTGCTCCAAGTCGTGGTGGAGAAGAGCCCAGGCGGTGTCCAGCTCTCCTTCGAGACCGGAAAACCGTGCGGGGATAGTGCCTGAGGGATTGACAATTCTTGCAGCCAAAGCTTGCCGCAAGGTCCAATATTCACGCCAAGTCTCGAATGAATTGGAAATATGGGAATAAATCAAATCGTGTTTTGCGGCCGGAATAGGGGAGGAAGTCTTGGTGCTTTTCTTAATCAGCCGTAGCCAGGCAATTGCTTCAACGTCGGAAACCTCTATTTCGTAACCGGTGTCCCATACTTCGAAAAGCAGGATTTCATCGAATACATTTCCCTCGCGGTCGCGGTAGCAATGGTTGAAGTAATCGGCGACTTGATTGCGGGAGTCGTCATCATCCAAATGGGCAGCAGCGATTGCTTTCAGGCGACCTGGGTGCGGCCATTGACCTCCCAACAGTGCACGCATTTGCTGACTCGGCGTGGCTGGTTTGAGCGGTTCCAAAATCAGGTTGCGGCCGTAATCCCACTCCCATGTGTTTTGCCGGGAAACGCTGTTTCCTGCACCTAACAGCTCTTTTTCAGCTCTTTTCCACTTGCGCGAACCACGCTTCCAATGGCGTGTAGTCAACTTCAATGCCGGTGCCCAGCGGGCGGCTTGATAGCTGCGATCAAGTTCCCAATCGGTGCTCTTGAGTGCATGCTCGAGGAGATAATTTTCCAACTTCGCGGCGGTTGCGCACAGGGGGTGTGAACTGGTCAGCACTGTTTGGTAAGCGCGCGAAGCAATGCGGGATTGTTCGGCTTGGTCGAGCTGTTCAAACCGCTCCATTGCCCGTTCGGTGAGCGGATCAGTTTGGAAAAACGGAGTCGCCAGGATTGGCACTGAGGTGACAATGCTGGTGACCATGACCAGTTGAGCGAGTACGGGTGGTGACATTATTACTGCTGGTAGATTAATCCCAAATACCAGTATAAAGCGATAATTACCTAGTTTAGGTTGACCTCGGACCATGGTTGCGTGGACAATCGTGACCCTCGGCGGCGTTGTCCGCTTCCCCTAAAACCAAAACCGGTTTAACCGGACAAAGAGAATCACATGGCTCCCAAGAAAAAAACAAAGAAGAAGATGGCTAAGAAGTCGACTGCCAAGAATTACAAGAAGTCCACCAAAAAGGCTGCCGCCAAGAAAGGTGGCAACAAGAAAGGTGGCAACAAGAAGTCCAAGTTTGCTGAATTGATCATTTCCAAGAGCCGGACCAAGAACGCTGTTTACAGCTGCAACGTCTCCGGCGATTTCTACGGAGCCTTGGACAGCTACGTACGTGTAGCTATCGCCAACGCCGAGGCGCGCGCCTCCGCCAACGGTCGCAAGACTCTCCGTCCTCAAGATCTATAAACCGAATCGGTTTTCCAGCGACACGCCCTTTGCAGGGCGTGTCGCTTTTCCAATTATGCAATGCCAGCGCAGGATTGCAAAAATGTGGATTTCGTCCAGGTCAGCGGGCGACTCGCAAATAGAGCGGTGCTGGTTCGGTTCCGCGATTAAAGCCCCGTAGCTTGGCGAGTAACAATAGATGTTGAGCAAGCGGAATACATTGTTCTTGCAGACAGTTGACCGGGTGTGGCAACAAGTTCGGATCGCCAATTAAATTTGCTCCGGCGGGAACTGCAATACCGCCATCATCCTTGGCGATTACCCGTGGTGCAGTCACCACTTCAAGTTGATCTTGTTCACGCCGATAACAGGCGTGATAGAGTTCGCCACGAAAGGCATTGATGAGTATATGGGTGTCCTGTCCCAGCTTGCCGTCCAGCGCCATTGCCTCAAAACTACAAAAGCCGCGGGCGGGAATTTTCAGTGCCCATTCGAGGCTACGAGCGGCAGCGCAGGCGATGCGCAATCCGGTGTAGGAGCCGGGTCCGGTACCAACCACGATTCCTCCAAGTTCATTCTTGTCGATGGCGCATTCCTTAAGCAGGGCATCAATCTCGGGAATCAGATGTTTGCCTCTCCCGCCCTCGAAACTGCGGTGCGAAATACCATCGGAAGTCTCAATTGCAACCGTAGGTTGTTCCGCTGATGTTTCCAGCGCAAGCAGGGGAGCAGTCATTGCTCAGGACAGAATGCCGTCGGCGCAGGCCGCGTTCTGGAGTTTGTCCAGGGCTGCAGTGACCATTTCAGTTGTTTCCGCCTCGACCATCAGGCGTAATTTCAATTCAGTACCGGAAAAGCGAACTACGGTGCGTCCACTATTTCCCAAGTCGGCAGTAACTTCGATATCAGCGGCTGCAAGTTGCGTCAATTCCTCTAGGGGGCGGCGCTCATTGACCTTCAGATTGCGCAATTCCTGTGGCATATCGGCGTATCCGTCGGCAAATGCATCAATCTCATGCCCGGCAATGGAAAGTTCAGACAAGACTTTCAAGAGGGTGTAAATACCGTCTCCCCGAAAACCGTGTTCGGCACCAAACAGGATATGTCCCGACTTTTCACCCCCAAGACACAAATCTTGTTCGCGCATGGCGGCAGCGACATGGCGGTCACCGACGGGAGTTCGATGGAGGTTGATGCCTTGTTGTTGACACCATTTTTCAAGCGCCAGATTGCTCATCACGGTGGCGGTGACGGTGTCGTTGGCGAGCGCGCCGCGAGCATGCATCAGCGCACCCAGGCCGGCGAGGATGGCGTCGCCGTCAAGCAGACGCCCGTTGCCGTCAGCAAGGATGCCACGATCGCCATCGCCATCAACGCTGAGGCCGAGTTGACAACCGTTGTTGCGGGTTGCTGCTGCCATTGCCTCGGGGTACATGGTGCCGCATTCGAGGTTGATGTTGCTGCCATCCGGACGGTCGTTGATGCACACCGCTTCCGCTCCGAACGCCTTGAGCAAGCGTGGACACAACTGGGACCAGGCCCCATTGGCGCAATCAATGAGAATCCTGTTACCACTGAGGTCAAGTTCGGAAAATGCTTCGTTGCGCAACCAGGCAACATAATCGCCGAGCAGGCCTTTGGAACGTCGGCACTCTCCGCTTTGGGGTGCGGCGACAAGTTTGCGGGTTGATACCAGATCCTGTTCCAGGGAAAGCTCGAAGTCCTCGCTGCATTTGCTGCCGTCAGCAGCCAATAACTTGATGCCGTTGTCAGCGGCCGGATTGTGTGATGCAGAAACAACTATGCCAGCAGAGAAATCACCGGTGGCAGTCAGATAGGCAACTGTCGGAGTCGGGGCCAAGCCTGCGATTTCAACAATGGCGCCTGCAGCTGTCAGACCGTCAGTTAATGCGGCACATAAAGTCTCGCCACTCTCGCGCCCGTCGTGGCCGATCAGAACCGTAGGTGGCGTGCTGTTGTCAGCGTCCTGGAGGAGGCGTTCGCCCAGTAAATGCCCCAAGCGGGTGAGGGTGGGCGTGGTTAACGGTTCTTCTCCGGCAGCCCCGCGTATCCCATCAGTGCCAAATAAACGATCACTCATGGTTGTTCAATTCGCTTGGTCATACGTACCTTGGCATTTTCGCTGGCAATCGGAATAACATTTAGGTTGCGCAGCAACAGGTCGCGCTTGTCGGGGTTGTCGATGCCGGTGAGCATCCATTGTACAGGCAGGTCGTATTCGTTGGCATCCTCTGGAATCTCCGCCATTGGCAGGAACAAGCGCAGATGCCGGTTAACCCATGCAGTATTGAACTCCACGTCACGCAATTCGGGATGATCAGCAAGTTCTGCCACCCAGGCTTGCGCAGTGAACTGGGCGTCCCATATCCCCGCGATGGGAGTGCCCATCCGTTGTGGTTCTGGAGGTGAGAATTCGATGGGGGTGCGATTATCCAGAATCACCGGTAAGATGACTTCAATCTGTTCCGGATGCATGCTCAATCCGGAATTGAGCAAGCCGGTGCGCAGCCCCAGCAAGCGCTTGAGGTCGGTGCGGGCGCCATCGACTTTGAGTGTTACCAGAAACACCGGGGTGCCACCATCGCCATTTGCCCACATTTCGAGTTGACGCTCAAGCTCGTCGATACGACCGAAGGGACCGCTGATGGTGATGGCGTTGGTAGAAAGCTGAAGGTGGCTACCAAGGCAACGGTATCCGGGCGCAGGGTTGCCGACTACCTTGATCAGTTCCGGATGCAGCATAATTTCAGCCGAGTGACGGCGATCGAAACGCAGTTGCAGTTTGTGCTGAATCGCACCCATGGCCGAAAGCAGCAAGCGGGCATCGTCCTGGCGCCGCCACCTCAAGTCGGTGGCATCAACTTCGATGGTGGTGCTGTGTTGGTTTTTCCCGGGGTCGGTGAAGACCGCACCAGCATCAAAAAAAGCTGCCGGTTCCGATTCCATGAATTGTTCCAGGCGATTGCGCGGTCCCTTGTACCAGAACTGGGTCTCGCTGCCTGCCGTAGGTTGCGCCAATTGCCATCCGTTCGGGGGCCTGATGGCAAGAGTGCCTGGGTCTGGTTGTCCGCTGGTATTTACTTCAACAATTACCAGGGTAGCTTGGGTTTGCACGGTGATTTGTTTGTTGGCAATCCACCAAACAGCGCAGGCAAGTAGGAGTGCCAACAGCTTGCGACCCATGTCGTGCAGGAAGAAGCGGCGCAGGGAGGACGCCATCAGATTGTTCCCTCCCCGGGCTTGCCGGTTCCCGGCAGGGGATTGGTGCTACCAGGCGCTTCCACCTCCGGTGTGGCCTCAGTTTCCGGTTTCGGTTTTGGTGGAGTTGACAACAGCAACTCGTTCAACTTGTCTTCTAGCTGGTCATGGGGGATTGGGCGGTACATCACCCCACCGGCACAAAGAGCTAGCTGACCGTTTTCCTCCGAAACAACCAAGGTAACGGCATCTGTTTCCTGGCTCAAACCGAGGGCGGCACGGTGGCGAGTGCCAAGGCGGCCGAGCGATTCACCGGCATCGGCCAAAGGCAAAAGACACGCGGCCGCCAATACCAGGTCTTCGCGTACCACCACTGCGCCGTCGTGCATCGGAGCGCCAGGAAAGAAAATGGTTTCCAGCAGGATTGAGGAAACCGGTGCCTCAATGGTGACGGCATTTTCCCGGTAGGGGGCCAGCGAAACTTGTCGCTCGAAGGCAACTAGTGCTCCGATTCTTTCTTTGGACATGCGCTGAGCGGCGCGGACAACTTGCGGAATTGCCTGTTGTGTTTCATCGACGGTATTCAGGAAGCGGAACATGCCGGCGCGGCCGAAACGGGAAATACCTTGGCGCAATTCAGGCTGGAACAAGATGAACAAAATCAAGATCAGATAAGGGGCGACTTGTTTCAACAAGTGGCCCAGGACCGGCACTCCGGGGTAAATGCTCAGAATTGAAAATGACAGGAAGGCAAAGGCGAAGAAAATTGCAAGGCCACGCAAAATACCGAAGCCTCGGGTACTGCGCAGGAATCGCAATACCATGTAGAAAATGGCGGTCAAGGTAATGATTTCAATCACCATGCCGAGGGTGCCGCGGTCGAACAATCTGTCGAAGATGCTCATGCTTCAATTCCGGCAACGGCGGCGGAGTGGGCAGTCAGGACCGCATCCCAATTGCCAGCACCCTGGTGAAGGCGCAGAAATTCGGCTCCATGAGCGGCACTGAGGGCCGCAGCCGCGGCAGTTCCATGTTCGCGCAGATGCGGTTTGCGTTCTCCCAACGGAACATTCAGGAATGACTTGCGCGATGGACCACACAGCAATGGGAAGCCCAGTGCTCGCAGACTGGAAAATTTTCCAATCAGTTCCAGACATTGGTCGGCGGTTTTGGCGAAGCCTATTCCGGGGTCGAGAATGATTTGCTCGGGTTGAATGCCCTGCTCCAAGGCGTAATCCACCCGCAGGGCAAGCTCATCGCTGATTTCACCCAGCAAATGCTGGTAGTTGCAATGCTGCTGCATGGTGGCGGGAGTTCCGCGCATATGCATCAGCACAATGGGACAACCAGATTCAGCTACCACCGAAGCCATTGCCGGGTCACTTAAAGCACTCACGTCGTTAATCATATGCGCACCGGCCTTTATGCATGCACTGGCCACTGCGGCGCAACGGGTGTCGATTGAAATCTGGAGTCCGAGCGGACGCAACAGTTCTATTGCCGGGACCAGGAGCTCGATCTGATTAGCGGCCGCAATCGGTGCGGCCCCGGGTCGGGTGCTCTCCGCACCCAAGTCGAAGATGCTGGCGCCAGCATCACGCTCAATCTTGGCGGTCGCCAGCAGCATTTCAGGAGTATCGATACGGCCTCCATCGCTAAAAGAATCGGCTGTCAGATTTAGAATGGACATCAACCGGGGGGCAGCAAGTGGGCGCTTACATTCGTGGCGGGCGATGTGAATCCGCGCCGCAATCCAGTGGCCCTGGTCGGTGGTGCAGTAATCCTCATCGAAAACGAGCTCAGGTCCGGGAAAATATGACCTGGAACCATCCGCCAACAGGGAACCAGAGCTGATTCCCAAGTCACCCAAAGACGCAAAAAT
>NVRO01000154.1 GCA_002400895.1 Planctomycetota bacterium | reverse complement strand
AGAGCCGGCGTTCTGCCGCCGCCAGCATTTCAACGGAGACCCCGTCGGATTCCCGGCCCATTATCAGGGCCAATTTCTCAGGTAGTGGCGCGAGTGTGGCGGAGTCGACGGCTTCGGCATCGCGACTTAAATCAGTGGCCCAAATCGTCCTGTTTGCTGCAACCAAGGCCTCCAGGCATTCTGCAGGAGTTGCAAAGCTGCGCACCTCGAGCCAGTTGTGAGCACCCTTGCTGACCCCGCGATTGAATTTCGTTGCATTGCGCTCTTGACTGAGGGGGTCGTCAACAATCCATATCTGGCTTAGCCCGAAGCCTTCTGCCGTGCGCAATACCGCCTGATGATTGAAGTCGTTAGTAGCACGCTCCAACACCAGTAGAATTCGCTTGCTCCGCTTTCGTAAAACGGTTTCGGCGCGGCGCAGACGTCGAGGAGCTTTCATTGCTTAGTCTTCTTCAGTCGGCGGGTCGTCGGTCTGATCCTCGGCAACTGGTTCTTCCTCAGTCCCGGACTTTGGTAGTACCTTGTCCAGAATCGCTTCAATCCGCGCCGCATATTCGGCGCCACTGTCGTAGTTGAATTCAATCACCGGTGCAGTCCGCAAGTCTATGGCCTTGGCAACTTCGCTGCGGATGAACCCGCAGGCATGAGACAGCATCCTTGCCACCTTGCTGCGATCCTTGTCTTCCATTACCGAATATCGCACCACCGCGACGGTCAAATCATGATTCATTTCCACCCCGGTAATGGTGGTGAACACCGCTCTTGGATCACTCATCTCGAATAGCAGCAAGCGGGCGACAGTTTCTTGCACCATGCGTGCGACTTGTAGGCGACGACGTTCACTCGCCATTATTCAGCAACCCTAGGCTTCGGCCTTCTCTGTCTCGCCATCGAGAGTCGGAGCAATCTCCCGAATATCAAAGGCCTTGATGATGTCACCGACTTGAATGTCGTCAAAGTCATGAACCTTGATGCCGCATTCGGAGCCCGCTTTGACTTCCTTGACATCGTCCTTGACGTGGCGAAGCGAATCCAGGGTGTTCTTGGTAAGTTCTTTGCCGTCGCGGAAAACGCGAACAGTGGACGAATTGCGTACCACCCCTTCGGTGACTGCAGAGCCAGCGATGGTGCCCCAGCGGGAAGATTTGAACAGTTGCAACACTTCGGCAGCACCAGTTTCCTCTTCGACATACTCCGGGCCCATCTTGCCCAATACCCGTTTTTCGATTTCCTCCAGCAAATCGTAAATGACCCCGCATTTCATGATTTCAACCCGTTCTTTCTCAGCTGCGTTACGCGCCTTGGAGTCGGGCTTGACGTTGAAAGCAACCACGATGGCGCCAGCGGTCGCGGCCAGAATCACATCAGTTTCAGTAACTGCTCCGACTCCGCTATGGACAATCTCAACGACTATTTCGCTATTGCTGATGGCCTGAAGCGAGGACTTGAGTACTTCCAGAGAGCCGCCGACGTCGGCCTTCACCACCAGGCGCAAGCGCTCCAGTTGGGAAGCGTCGATGTGTTCGAGGAAGTCTTCCTGTGAAACATTCTGGCGGGTGAGCTCCTGCTCCCGTGCCAGCATCGCACGTTTTTCGGCAACTTCCTTGGCGGCTTTCAAGTCGCGTACTACATAGAACTTTTGCCCGGCAGAAGGCATTTCATTGAGACCGAGAACTTCGACTGGAGTCGAAGGTCCGGCTTGCTTGATTACCGTGCCATTGTGGTCATAGATTCGTCGAATTTTGCCAAATGCGTCTCCACACAAAACAACATCACCAGCCTTGAGGGTGCCATCTTTAATCAGCAGGTGGGCAACCTTACCCTTGCCTTCCGAAACCAATGCTTCCATCACCACACCATGGGCCTGACCATTGGGGTGTGCACGTAATTCGAGCACTTCGGATTCAAGGGCAATCCGTTCGAGGAGGTCGTCAATCCCGGTATGGCGCAGGGCAGAGGTCTCGATTACGCCGACTTCTCCACCCCAGTCTTCACTTTGCAGCCCGATATTGGCCAGCTCGGCCTTGACCTTTTCCGGATTGGCGCCATTAACGTCAATCTTGTTGAGCACCACAATCACCGGTACACCAGCTTCGCGCGCATGGTTGGCAGCTTCCTCGGTTTGAGGCATGACGCCGTCGTCGGCAGCCACCACCAAAATTGCAATGTCAGTTGTTTGAGCTCCGCGTGCCCGCATCGCGGTGAATGCGGCGTGTCCTGGCGTATCGATGATTGTTATTCCCTGGCCACTCTTCGATTTGACAGTGTAAGCACCAATATGTTGTGTAATCCCGCCAGCTTCTTCGTCCACAACTTTGGTGGTTCGAATTGCATCGATTAGCGAAGTCTTGCCGTGGTCCACGTGGCCCATGAAGGCAACCACCGGTGGGCGCGGCGCCAAGTCCGAATCATCGACTTGTTTGCGAGCCGCGACAATTTCTGCCATCAGCGCTCCTTCGATGTCAGCCCGCTCTTTCAGTCTCACCCCGATTTCGAATTCAGCAGCCAGCAGTTCGATGGTGTCAGTATCCAACTCGGTGTTCATGTTGGGCATCATTCCCATACCCATGAGCTTGCCGATTAACTGACTCACGGCAATCCCGGTAGCAGTGGAGAAACTCTTGGCGGTGACCGGAGATTCGAGCACGACGTCGCCCTTGCGTGCGACCGTTGACACCTGCTTTTTCATGCCCTTACGGGACTTCAGTCGCTCGCGTTGGCGGGTCCGTTGGTCGCGTCGGCGCGAGGTCTCGCGGTTACGGACATCGGTGAAGGTGACCTTCCCGCGGCCCTTTTGGTGAGCTGCCTTGACCAGACCGAGAGCGGCAAGATCAATCTTGCCAACCCGAGTAGCACCGGAACGCGGTTTGGGGGTTTTCGGCGCTGCGGTCGGAGTTACAGCATTGCTGGGGGTGACCGGGGTAGCTTCATCACCCTCATCGCTTCCGGATTGAGCCGCTGGAGTTGGTGCAGCCCTTGCTTCATCTAAAACGCCACTCTCCTGCTCGGTAGCTGGTTCTTCTTCGCTGTCGCCACTGTCTGCTGTTGCTTCACCAGCAGTTAGGTCATCGGCACCTGGGTCGGGAGTCTCCTTTGAGTCGTCACCTGGTAATGAATCCTCATCAGCTGAATCAGGCTCAGCAGTGGGGGAGGCTTCAACCTCCTCGTCTTCCTGAGGTGTCAGTGTTGACACCACCACATCCCAACCCACCCCTTCTTCCTGGTCTTCAGGGATCTCAATGTTGGTCGCTTGGGCTGTGTCAATCAGGTTTCCACGCAACAGGCGTTCCTCGATGATGGGAACGTCCCAAGCATCGACAGAAGCCTGATAAGAAGTAACCGGGAAACCTATTTTTGCAAGTACGTCAACAAACTCAGACGACTTGAAGCCGTACTGTTTCGCTAGTTTGAAGACTTTTACTTTTTCGTCGGACAAGTGTTACTCCTCTTTTGTTTGGACTGGTCCGGATTCCGTTTCCTCTTCGGCATCCGCAGAGATTTCATCGTTACCCTCAGGTTCACCCTCGGCGGCCAACATTTCAGCCTCGTATTCGGCCGGCGTCTTGATTTCTATATCCCAGCCGACAATCCGTGCCGCCAGGCGAACATTGCGCCCACCAACTCCAATCGCTAAGGGTTTTTGGTCTTCCGCTACCAGCACGAACACCGATTGGTTTTCAACATCCGGGAAGATGTGGTCAACTTCAATCCCCTTGGCCGGCTTCAAGGCGTTTTGGACCAGCTCCTCAAGGGAGTCGCTCCATTGAATGATGTCGATTTTTTCCTGACCAAGTTCATCATTGATATTGCGGATACGGGTTCCACGCACACCAAGGCAGGCGCCAACCGCATCGATTCGTTGTTCCATCGGGTAGACCGCGACCTTGCAGCGATAGCCGGGATCTCTTGCCACCCTCATGACTCGGATGTGGCCCTCGGAAATTTCAGGAACTTCGACTTCGAACAGTTTGCGCACAAAGTCGTCATCCTTACGTGACACAATGATGGTCACTCGTGAGCCTTCCTTGCGTACCTCCTTGATCAGCACGCGAATCCGGTCGCCAACGTGAAGACGTTCGGATTGAACCCGCTCCGAGCGCGGTAGCAACGCTTCGGTCTTGCCAGTCAGCAGCATGATGGTGTTCGGACCCTCAAGTTTGTGGACCACACCGGAGATGATGCTGCCAACCTGGCTGGCGAACTGGCTGTGGACCTTGTCACGCTCCGCTTCCCGAATCTTTTGCATGAAGACTTGCTTGGTGGTCTGGGCAGCGATGCGCCCAAGCTCATTGGCGGAAGGGAGTTCCAATGACTCATCACTGGAGATGAGGGACATCTGGCCGGAGCGGCGGTCAATCTTGACGTCCAGACCCTCTTCCACTCCAGCCTTCTTACGGGTTGCAGTACTCAGTGCCTCTTCGAGGGCGCAGAATAGGATTTCACGATCAACACCCCGTTCACGGTGGATAGCGTCAATCAGTCGGAGGACGTCGTCTTTACGCATTGTTTTGATGGTTTCTGAGCCCAAATCTGGCGTGAGTCGAACAAAAAAGGGTGTGCAGAAAAACTGCACACCCGGCCCGCGGTTCAACCGCTAGAACGGATCACGTCAGACCAGGACCGGTCTCGCTACCCGAAGGTCGGATGACGCAGGGCAGCCCCATTAGAATAACTGTTCCGAGGCCGTCAGCAAGCACATGTCCAACCCAAACAAAAACTCTTCAGAAATGTCCGAGACCATCACCGTCAATGGAAGGCAAGTTCCATTCAGGAAAGGGCTTACGCTAGCCGAGTTGCTCCGTGAGCAGGCTGCCAGTGGCCCTGGTGTTGCGGTCGAAGTCAACCTGGTGGTGGTACCGCGAACAGACCACGAAAAAACCCTGCTAAATCCCGGGGACGAGGTCGAGATTGTGCGCTTGGTTGGTGGTGGCTGAGCATCTCCGCACAGTTATGATTTTGCAAACGGACTAGCAATTGGACTCTCTCATTCCCGCAGACCATCCCATTCAGCTTGGCGAGTTTAGTTTTAACTCACGGCTGTTACTTGGAACCGGCAAATATGCCTCCTACCAGCAAATGCGCGAGGCATTGGCTTTGTCTGGTACTGATTGCGTTACCGTTGCGGTGCGTCGCATTCCAGAGGACGAGTCGGCCGGCGAGCGCTTTCTGGATTTCCTCGACCGTGACCGTTACACCTTGCTGCCCAACACTGCAGGGTGTTTCGATGCTGAATTGGCCATTCGCACTGCACGCTTGTCGCGCGAAATGTTGAATACCGATTTGCTCAAGTTGGAGGTGTTGGGGGACAAGACCACATTGTTGCCGGATCCTCAGGCAACCTTGTATGCCACCGAGATCCTGGTCAATGAAGGATTTACCGTGTTGGTCTACACCAGCGATGATGTCATCCAGGCCAAGCGTCTGGAGTCTGCAGGTGCTACTGCGGTAATGCCGGCGGGGTCGCCGATCGGGTCAGGCCAGGGAATTCTCAACCCCCTGAACATCAGCCTGATTCTTGAGACCGTGAAGGTTCCGGTCATTGTGGATGCCGGGGTGGGCACTGCCAGTGATGTCAGTCTGGCAATGGAATTGGGTGTCGATGGGGTTCTGCTCAACACCGGTATCGCCAGTGCTGATGACCCCCTACGGATGGCGCGTGCGATGAAGGCCGCTTGCGAAGCCGGCCGTGACGCCTTCCTTGCCGGCCGGATTCCCCGCAAGCGTTATGCCACCGCCTCATCGCCCGAGCCGGGTGTTATAGGTAGCGTTTAATCTGCCGATGCAGACCGTGCTGATTGGCGTCGTAATTGCTGCAGCAGGACTGTTTCTTTCAATGTTAATGTTGGCGAGGATGGCCGGTGCCCCTGCGCCGGTACTGCCCCTGCCGCGGCTCAAGGGCTACGACTTCATTGTCGGTGGGGTCATTTTTATCGGTATGCAACTCGGCTTTATCGCGTTGATCCAATTGCCGGCAGAGGCCGAGAACAAAATTCCGCTGTGGTTGAATTTGGTCAGCGCCCTGATTGCTGGCGGTTCTACCTGGGCTTGGCTTGGTTGGCGGGCCGGTAGTTTTCTGCCCCGACGCCGTGCTGTCCCCGAACGTAAGGTTGATTGTCTTGGGACTGCTTTTCGTTGTTATTTGTTGTCTCTGCCCGGCTTGCTGGGCATTTCATATTTCAATTATCACCTGGTGGCCTTGGTGGCCGGCGAGGGACCGTCGCAGGCGGTGGCCGTCGGTTTTGACGAGTTGGGTCTTCTTGATATGGGGCTTGCCTTTATTTTTATCGGGATTACCCAGCCGTGTATGGAGGAGGTGCTGTTTCGGGGCTATTTGTGGCGACACTTTGCCGGCCGCAGTGATTTTGGACCGCGGAGGGCGTTACTGTTTTCATCCTTGGTGTTTGCCCTGGCCCACGAGTGGCAAGTTTTCCTTCCGGTGTTTTATCTCGGCTTGACCTTCGGGTGGATTTATTGGCGTAGCGGTAAACTACGCCACGCCATTGCTATTCATGCCCTGCACAACTCATGTGCCGTTGGGCTCATTGCGTTCCTCTGATGAACAGTTCAACTTCCGACTCTTTTCCTGCTCCGCGGCGCGGCCTGATGCGACGCGTTGCCGGAGGCGGGTTGATTGCCAGTACCGCCGTGGTCACAGGTGATGTAACAATCGGCAAGGACGCCAGTGTGTGGTTTGGGGTGACTATTCGTGGTGACGATGCTCCCATTCGCATTGGCGACCGGACCAATATTCAAGATGGCGCGGTTGTTCATTGTGATACTGGTTTCCCCCAGGAGATTGGTGATGACTGCACCATTGGTCATGGCGCCATTGTCCATGCTGTCAAAATCGGCAACCGGGTATTAATCGGGATGGGCTCCATCATTCTGGGCGGAGCAAAAATTGGTGATAATTGCGTGATTGCCGCCGGCGCGTTGGTAAAGGAGAATGCCGATATACCTTCCGGCACCCTGGTCGCCGGTGTTCCTGCGCGCCATGTGCGCGAGGTAAATGAACGCGAACGTGCCTTCATGGCCCATTCGGTACCCCACTACATCGAGAGTGCAGAATCCTATTTGCCCGTTGCAGACACTGACCAGGCAGCCACTCCTGACGCTGGCGAATCCTCCTCCTCCTGATGTCGGAAGCAAGATTGAGTGAACTGTTGCAACAAATGCCCGGTGCAGTGGTGGCTCTCTCCGGAGGCGTTGACAGTTCATTACTGCTTGCGGTCGCGGTTGAAACTCTGGGCGTGGAGCGGGTGTTGGCAGTTGTTGCCGATACCCCTTCCCTGGCCCGCTCCGAGTTTGACTGTGCGCAGCTGATGGCAAGTGAGATCGGAGTCGAACTGCGGGTCTTGAGTACCGCCGAATTTTCCGACCAACGCTACCTCGACAATAGCGGTGACCGCTGCTATTGGTGCAAGGAAGCATTGTTCGAGTCAGCGATTCCATTGGCCGTGGAGCGCGGTTGGGTGATGTGTTATGGCGAGAATGCTTCGGATGATCCGACTGATCGACCCGGTTCGAAGTCGGCTGCCAGGCACGGAGTGCGTGCTCCTCTCCGCGAAGCAGGGATGGACAAGCAGCAAGTACGGGTGGCTGCCCGGGCGCGGGGTTTGAGCGTGGCTGACAAACCGGCGATGCCCTGCCTTTCATCGCGGATTCCAATCGGTATTCCGGTGACCATGGAAGCGCTCGAACGGGTGGAGAAAATGGAGAACTCAATTCGCAAGCTCGGTTTTCAAGTGCTTCGTGCACGGGACTTCGGGACCGAACTGGTACGGGTGGAAATCGGCGCCTCCGAGTTCACCGACGCTGAAGGTGCTCGCGAAAGATTTACCGCTCTCGCCATTGAGGCGGGCTACACAAGTTGTGAACTTGCCCCTTACAACTGATGAAGCAGGCCTTCGGAGCAGCCAATAACATCCGCTATCACCAATGCTCCGGAATTGGTTTGGGCCGCTTGGACATAGACGGTGCTACCGGCCAGGAAGAGCGGAACGTTCAGGGTAATCACCCCGTTGTTCATTGGCACCACTTTTAACATTGGTGTGCCGAGCAGGACAATTCCCTCCAAGCCTTGCCAACCAGTAATCAGTCTTTGACCGGATAACAGTGAGGCCGCCAGCCAAAAGTAGCCGGTGGCGCCAGTTCCAACTCCCCAAGTAGCAGGACTCCCGGCAACGACTGGTTGCAGGGGTTCCAGATTCCACATGGTCATCGGGTTGGAGAGGGGCAAATTGCCGAAGTATTTGCGGGTCCCCGCCACCGGCCCGAAAAGTATCAGGCCAAAACTGGAAAAGGGGGTTCCCCCCCAAGAGCGGCATCCGGTCGAAGTTCCGGATGGGTCGTCAACCCAGAACTGATCCGCATTCCCGTAGCCGTTGGTGCCACCAACCAAGGGGCCAATCGAGCCGGTTGCGCCTGCTGGAAGAATGAACTCCAAGCTGATCCCGGCGAATCTGGAAACACCTGCAGCGTCCTCGGTCAAAAATGGCGGATCCAGACCAGGTGCACATTCAAACCCACCATCCAAATTGACGCTGAGCCCCCAACAAGACATATTGCCCCCGGGTGAAAGCGGGAGACCCGTCAGTTGGTAGATACAGCGGGGATTGCTTGGCGGGGTGCATGGGGTGTACTGGTCATACAGGGAAATCACCAAAGTCGCACCAGTGCCCAGCGGGTCGACTGCGTCGGTGCAGTAGTTGAGGCTGAATCCATTTATCTGGTCCCAGGCTTGGGTAATCCGGTCGTGCAGGCGAAACTCATCGGTTACCGACCATGTGTATGAACCGGAAATGGAATTACTGGTGGAATACCAACTGAAGATGCCGTCACACATATAAAGGGTGTCCGGTCCGCTGTTTGTCGAAGCAGAAGTTGTCGAACTGATTGGTGCTGGCCGAGAACCGGAAGCAGGATGCCAGATTCCGGCTGGAACTACCGGTGTTCCCGGTGGTAGCGGAATCGGGATGGAAGCCTGGCATGGAGCCACTCCATCTGGTGCTGGTAGTGCTGTAAAGATTAATGGCAACAGTAGATTTAAAAACATGAGCTCCGTATCTTATTAGACAACAAAAATGCCAACTGTAGGGAGTTTATTCCTCAGAAATCCTGCGCCGGTGGAATTCGTCCAGCCAACGTCGGTAGCGTAGGGGCAGATCTTCGACCGCAGCGTTTTGCAGGGCTTCTTGTAGCCGCGGAGGCAAGGCTCCCCAATTCCCCTGTTGTTGGTCGAACAGCACTTGTTGTGCGGCCGAAAGTGCCGGGTTGTTGCCATCGCCGCTTTCCTGAGCACCCTCTGGTTGGGTCGGCTTGGGTTTTCCGGCCTGATTGTTTTGGGTGTCTTCAGGATTGGTATTGCTGTCGCTGGTGCCGCCGCCTTCCCTGGAACTACTTTCATCCATGGCCGGAATAGTGGCCAGAAGTTCTTCCATATCCTTCAGTAATTTGTCGGCGTCGGCTGCAGCCAGCCGCAGGTGGGGTTGCAAGACTTCGTTGGTAGGAGTTTGGTCGAGCTCATCACGTGCATCCCGCAGTCGTTGTTGAATAGTCTGGAAGTCATCGCGGACCAGGTCCAGCAAATCTTCCAGCTGGGTTTGCCAGGCAGGAATCCCCGGCATCGCAGGGAGTTCCGGCAAACTCGGGGTATTGTCCGGTGCGGGAAGAACCGGGTCCTGAAGAATGAACAAGGCAAGTGCAAGCAACATCAGAACAACTCCTCCTCGTCTG